>JAGAFQ010000028.1 GCA_017612495.1 Clostridia bacterium | reverse complement strand
TTCGCTAACGACCGAAGCTTGCGATAATGCCGATCTTGACCATTTTAGTGAGATCTTGAATTCGATCCGTGTAAACGATTGAAATTAAAATAAAAAAATTAAAAAATTTATATGAAATGAGTAGGCCGGCGCGCGTTAAGTGCCCGAAGGACGGAGAGTTGTCTTCGGGACGAAAAGGGGCTTTCCCTTGCGGTGCGTCTGCCGCATCTCGCTTTGCATATTCCGAAACGATATACTCAGCGGGCATGTTCTCAAAAGGAGTATTATGAAAAACCAAAAACCTTATGACAGAACACGTCTTTTCTCTTCGCCGTTTTCAAAAGATTTCTGGATATCGGCGGCAAGAGAGTTCACCTCTGTCCGTTCACTTTGCGTCTGCGCTTTGATCGTGGCGCTGCGCGTGGCATTAAAATCAATAAGCATCGAGGTTGCGCCGTCCCTTTCGATAACGTTCGGCTTTTTCGCAAACGCCCTGGGCTCCATGATATACGGTCCCCTTGCAGCCCTTGTCGGAGGCGCCGTTTCAGATACGCTCGGCGCGCTCATCTTTCCGAGCGGCCCCTATTTCTTTCCGTTTATCTTCGTCGAAATGCTCGGCTCGTTTTTGTTTGCGCTGTTTTTATACAGGCAAAAGGTAAGCGTTTTGCGCGTGTTTTTATCGCGCTTTGCGGTGTCGTTTCTTTGCAACATTATTTGCACGTCGGCGCTGATGATACCCTATTATCAGATCTTTTATAATAAGGACTACACGTTTTTGACCCTGCCCAGAGTTATCAAAAACATCATGCTGTTCCCTGCGGAGTCGGTCTTGCTCGTGCTCTTTTTGAACGCGCTTTTGCCCGCCCTCTCGTCCCTCGGCTTTTTGCCGAAGACACAAAGGATGAAGTTCACGAAAAAGAACGTGTTTTTGCTCGTTGTTTTGACTCTTGTCTGCCTGCTTTTGAGCGCAGTCCTCTACATTTTATATATTTATCTCAAAGATAAAGTCGCCTCTTCCTTCGGCTCTTACTTCTTTTCGCAGCTGCGCGCGTTTGTTGATTTTATCAAAAGCGCCGTCGCTTCTGCCCTCAACTGATACATTTTTGTCAAAAGCACTTGACAAGCCCTCTTCTTTATGTATATAATATATAGTGCTAAAAATTCAGAACTATACGATAATTCGATACAGTTTCGATATAGGAGGTGTCACTAATGTTTCGTACTTATCAGCCCAAGAAGCTTCAGAGAAAAAAAGAACACGGCTTCAGAAAGAGAATGAAAACTGCAGACGGACGTAAAGTATTAAAAAGACGTCGTGCGAAAGGCAGAGCAAGACTCACATATTGATTTGCAAAATGATGCGGTGCATACCGCATCTGCTTTGCGCAAAGCCTATGCATAAGACATGGGCTTTAATTTTTATATGCAGATTTTGCGAGAGATGGATATGAAGTTCAGAGCGATCAAAGAAAATCACCTTTATCACAAGGCATACGCCGGCGGCAAAAAATGTATAACCAAGACCGTCGCCGTCTATGTTTTGCGCGATTGGCACGCGAAGTACCTCAAAAAAGAAAATCCGCAAAAAGAATACGTCAACCGCATCGGCATCTCGGTTTCAAAAAAACTCGGCGGCGCCGTCGTGCGCAACAGAGCAAAACGCATTATCCGCGCAGGCTTTTATGAAGCGGATAAGAAGCTCTCTTTGCGCCGCGGATATCTTATTGTGTTGGCGGCAAGAGACGGCATCGTTTCTGCGTCGTCAAAGAACGTATATTCGGATCTTTGCTTTGCGTTTCACAAACTCGAACTCGATAAAAGCGGTGAAAACTCTTGACGCACATAGCGATCTTTCTTATCCGTCTTTACAGAAAATTCTTCTCAAAACTAAAAGCGGCACCCACTTGCCGCTTTACCCCGACTTGCTCTCAATATGCCATCGACGCATTTTCGGAGTGGGGCTTTTTTGCGGGGTTCTTTCTCACTTTGTGGCGCATTTTGCGCTGCAATCCGTTTTCAAAGGGCGGCTATGACCCTGTTCCCAAAAGGAAAAATCACGGCAAATCGTAATTCGGCGCGACATTCGGGTTTTGCGCCTCAAACAATTTCAGTCAATTGCAAAACTGTTTTGAAAAAGCAAATATTGAATGAAATCCGTTTTTATGGCGGCGATATACGCGAGTTCAATTAAACTATTTAGCAAGGAGAAATACCGCTGATGGCTATTTTTGATTATATTAACATACCGTTCAGCTGGCTTATGAGAGTCTTTTACAGTGCGACGCACAACTACGCGATCGCGCTTTTGCTCTTCGCCATCGTCATCAAGATCGTTCTTTCGCCTTTCGGCATAAAACAGCAAAGAAACGCACAAAAGCAGGCAAAATTCCAGCCGCTTGAAATGGCGATACGCAAAAAATATGCCGGCAGAAACGACAAGGCGACGCAGCAGAAAATGCAGCAGGAGATCATGGAGCTCTATCAAAAAGAGGGCTACAACCCCATGGGCGGATGCCTGCCGCTTCTTTTGCAGCTTCCCATAATCTTGTCTCTTTATCAGATCGTAATGCAGCCTCTGCGCTGGATATGCAATCTCGGCACAGACGTTATCGAAAACATCTTTCAGACCTGCAAAACCTTTGCAACACAAGGTCTTATCACCGCAGAAAACACATCTGCCGCTATCTTCAATTCGCTGTCAAGTGTCGATTCGGCGGCGCGTTTTAACCAAATCGACCTTATCACCTGCATAAAGGCCGTGGGAACAGACAAGTTCGGCGAGCTTTTAAGCGGCGTCTCTCTGCCCGATTTCCATCTTTTCGGAAATTTTGCAGACCTTTCGGCGACCCCGTCTTTTTCGCCTTTCAACTGGCTTATCCTGATCCCCGTTTTGGTTTATCTTTCGCAGTTTTTCAGCACGAAGCTCATGCGCCGTTTCTCTTATCAGCCGATGCAGGCTCAAGCCGATTCGAGCGCAAAGATAATGGAATACGTAATGCCCTTGATCTCCGTCTATCTTGCATTCAAGCTTCCTGCTATAGTAGGTCTTTATTGGGTCTATCAGAGCCTTGTCGGCGCAGGTCAGCAAATGCTTTTGTATAAGCTTATGCCCATACCGAAGTTTTCTGAAGAAGACGTGCGTGCCGCAGAGCGCAAAATGAATTCAAACAAACAGCAAAAGAAACAGGTACGTTCGCTCCACCACATTGACGATGACGACGTTTTGCCGCCCAAATTCAAAGAGGGAGAAAAAATCGAGCGTGAAAAAGACGAGGGCAAAAAATCTCCCATTGAACAGGCAGAACTCAAAGACGCTGATGAAAAAGAAAATAGAGAAAAAGAATAAAAATTCAGAAAAATAATATGATCCGAGGTTTATTGTTATGAGAAAAGAAGTTACCGTCAGCGCCAAAACCGTTGACGAAGCAGTATTGCTCGGTGCCGAAAAGCTCGGCAAGAGCAAAGACGACGTAAAATTTGAAGTCATAGAAGACGCAAAACGCGGCTTTATGGGAATGGGCGCGCAGGAAGCAAAGGTCTTAGTCTTTGCCGACGGCAACACCGCAGACAACGCCCTTGCCTTTGTCAATCAAATGATAAAGGATATGGAGCTCGATGCCACGGCGACTATGGAGGTCGACCAAAAGGACGTGCTCATCACCATTGACGGCAAGGACGTAGGTGTTTTGATCGGTCATCACGGCGAAACGCTCGATGCCATCCAATATCTCACCAATCTTGCCGCCAACAAAAAAGAAGAAGGCACCGACCGCGAATATATGAAGATCACGGTCGATATCGAAAACTACCGCGCAAAGCGCGAAGACACTCTTCGCAAGCTCGCCCGCCGCATCGCCTCCAAGGTCGCAAAATACGGCAGAAGCGTAACGCTTGAGCCGATGCCGCCTCACGAGCGCAGAATAATTCACGCCGAGGTGCAGAACATCGAGGGCGTCACGACGAATTCCATCGGCGAAGATTCCAACCGCCGAGTCGTCATCTTTCCCGAGGGCGGAGAGATGAAAACGACCGAGCGCCGTCCCAGATCAAAGCGCAGAGAAAGAAACGGCGTCAAGGTGCAGGGCTACGGCACGCACACGAACTATGCCGAGCTTGAGATCGAAGACGAGAGCGACGGCATAAGCCTGCCCAAGACCGTCACCAATCTTGACAGCTTTGAAAAACACAAGAGCGTTGCCGACTATTTCGGCGACAACGAAAGCGATTACGAAAGCGACGAGGGCGAACTTGAAAACAAGATCGACACCGACTCTATCTCCCTTTCATCGCAAAACAAATATCACAACGAATTCAGCATCTACGATTTGGATTTCAAGTTCAAGTCGGACGATGAAAAAGACAACAAATAAAACGAAAATGGGGGTTGTTAAAAAACTCGTTTTTTAACACCCACTCGCGGTTTCGGCGGTCGGGTGCCGCCGAAATCGCCGCGACATTTGACGGTTTTTGCCTTAAAAACACCCGATTTGCTCTTTTTCAAAGCAAAAACGGCGGCTGTTCAAGCCGCCGAGTCAAAT
>JAGAFQ010000027.1 GCA_017612495.1 Clostridia bacterium | reverse complement strand
GCTGCAACAGATTTTGTTGTTCCGGGAATTGGAATTTTCGTTAAAGGAGATAAGAGAGATAGTCAATGCGTCAAACTTTGACAGAAACAAGGCTTTAGAACAGCAAATAGAACTGCTCACCATAAAAAAGGAGCATCTTGAAGAGCTAATTGAGTTTACTCGGAAAATAAAAGAAAAAGGAGAAAAAATTATGGATTTTAATGTTTTTGACACCGAAAAGTTGAATGAGTATGCCAAGCGCGCAAAAGCGCAATGGGGAGAGTGCGACGAATACAAAGAATATGAAAAAAAGGCTTTGACAGACGATGAAAAAGCGAACAAAGCAAAAGATCTTATGCATATTTTTGCCGAATTCGGAGAGATGAAAAACCTTGATGTAAGAGACGAAAAAGTGCAGTTAACGGTCAAAAAACTTCAGGACTTTATTACAAAGAATTTTTATAATTGCACGGATAAAATCCTTTGCGAACTCGGAAAAATGTACGCAGAAAGCGGCGAATTCACAGAAAACATCGATGCCGCAGGCGGATGCGGTACAGCCGAATTCGCAAGCAAAGCAATAGAAATCTATTGCAAAAAATAAAAGACAGCGTTTTTTGCGCAACAAATAAAAATATCCGCCGTCATATACACATCCGTGTTATTTGACAAAGATCGGATATATGATATAATTATTCCGTATAAATTTCAAAGGAGCGCGGTAGGTCAATATGAAAAAATTTATTGCAGGCTTGCTTTTGTTGCTTTTTGCAATATCGTTTTCGTCGTGTCAAAATGATAAGCACCACGGCTTTTATCTCTCGCATTTGCCCGATATCGGAAAATATGAGGACAAATCATCGCCCAAATATTACGGCGATAAACTTGAATATGAGTTTGTGCCGCGAGAGGATTACGGCGAAATAATGCCCGTACCGCTGGGAGTTAAGGAATATTCGGCAGAAGACGGCGCCGACTTTTTCGGTTTTGGCCCTCATACCGAGGCGGACTATTCTTTTATCACGGAGGATAAAAAAATAATCTGCGCTCCGTTTTTCACGTCTTTTGAGAAGTGCAGCACTTATTCGGGCGACTCTTATGTATGGCTCGTTTCAAAGAAACTGACGTCGAATGATATGAAAGACGGCGATCTGCCCAACAAATATATGATCATTTCTCAAAACGGAGATAAGGTCATCGAACTCGGAGAAATTACCGGATATGTAACATATCGCAATAATCGCAGCTGCGGATATTTCTGCTACGGCAAGGACTCGAAAACCGTCATTATGGATATTTCAGGCGAAATAATCACCGAGATCGACAGTTTGTATGTGACTCCCACGGTGATAAAAGACGGCGACGTATATTACATCTATTACGATACGTCCGTAATCGAAAACGACCATACGCGATACGATATCCAAATAGAAAAAGTTGAGGGCGGAAAAATATCGCATATCGGTGTGATATACAGTTCTTATGCGGTCAATCAAATTTACAAACACTGCTTTTCTTCCTATTGTGAGAGCGCCGACGGAAACGCGATTTACGATTTTTCGGGCAACACAAAAAGCGGAAAGTTTTATGAATCGGTACTCGACATCAAAAATTCCGACGATATTTTGTGTATTTGTATGGACGGTACTATTGAAATATGCGATTCTTTCGGCAATTTCAAGTCGAAAGTTAAAATGCCCGACGGGCTCGATACCGATATGATAAGCGAATATGCGCATATCGGAGCTTTTGACGGACCCGAATATCTCGTTGCGGTATGCCATAACGGTGAGGCGCTTGCCGTCTATGACGTGACAAAAAACGAATTCGTTTCGTTTGACATCCCGAAAGACTCTCATTTTGCGAATGGCTGGGGATGGTTCGACGGCGGTTACGGCAGATGTATTGCGTTCGATATGCCCGATAACAAGACGGCATATTACGGTTTGGATCTTGAATATTTGTATTCACTTGGTACGGGCGTAGATGAGATAAATTATCTGTCAGATGAGCTGGTCATTTACCGCAGGGAGAAAGAACTGTTCTGTCAAAGACCCGGCGAAGAGAGCCGAGTCATTTCAAATCAAGATGACATCAATATAACCTATGCAGGCGACGTTTTCGGCAACTGCGTCAATGTGACGGTGGAAGCGGACGACGGAGTTTGGCGATCTTATTTGATGGATCTTGACACGCAAAAGATGCTCGGCGGAGAAATGAAATGTTTTTTGGAAATCGAGCTTCCGAGCGGAGAATATCTTTTGACCTATGCAGACGACGTTTGTCGCGTGACGGATGCTGACGGAAAAACGGTCTTTGAATATAAAGACTATGCAAAATTTGCTTAAAAAGGAGAAACCAAATGAAGAAGATCATCGCACTTTTACTCTTATCTTTGATGTTTTTATCGCTCTTTTCCTGCACACCGAGGCAGGTCGGCGATTTTGAATTCAACACCGAAAACTACCCCAAAATGGGAGGCTCTTTGGCAAATCTGCCGCTGGGCGAAGCGGTGACGGCAAGCGTGCTCGGAATTTCACGCGATGAAGCGGATGGGCTCATCAGATTCGAGGGCTCGACGACCGACAACTACAAATGGCTGCTTGACGGAACTTTTGATATAATTCTTGCCTATGAGCCGAGTCAAGAGGCAAAGGAACTCATTGCACAGAGCGGCATCGAACTTGAAATGATACCCATAGGAGCCGACGCGCTCGTATTCATTTCATCGCTCGAAAACGAAGTCGATTCGATAACTCTCGATCAGATAAAGGATATTTATTCCGGCAAGATCACAAATTGGTCTGACGTAGGCGGCAAGGATGCCGAGATATTGGCATATCAGAGAAATAAAGATTCGGGCAGTCAAACTCTTTTTGACAAGCTTGTGAATTTGGGCGACGAGCTTACAGAGGCGCCCAAAACCCTCATAATCGGCTCGATGATAGGCCTTTTGGAAGCCGTTGCCGACTATGATAACAGCGAAAACGCACTCGGCTATACCGTTTATTACTATCTTACCAACATGGAAAAAGAAAAGCTCGCAACGAGCAAGATTTTGAAACTCGACGGAGTCGAGGCATCTAACGAAAACATCGAAAACGGCTCATATACTCTTGTAAACGATTTCTACGTCGTAATACGCAAGGACGCAAAAGAGGGAAGCCCCGAGCGCATATTGCGCGACTGGATAATTTCCGATCAGGGAAAGGCGCTCGTCAGAGCCGAAAATTATCCGATAAGAGATACCGCGTTTTTAAATTAAAAAATTGCCCGCGAAAGCGGGCATTTTTTTGTTTTTGGAATATGCTGATATTAAAGGAATTTTTTTCGGGGTATGTTTTGCGACTTCATATCAGCATAAAAAGGAGTGCTTTGTCGGCGCTCGGCGGAATGATCTTGGCATTCGGGCTTTTTAACGTTCATTCCGTATCCGCTATATCTGAGGGCGGAACACTCGGGCTCGTATTGCTTTTGGACCATTGGTTTGATATTTCTCCTGCGATAAGCGGCCTTATTATAAACGCAATGTGCTTTGCGCTCGGTATTTCTGTCTTGGGGCGCGAGTTCATCATCTATTCCGCCTTTGCAGGCGGCTCATTTTCGCTTTTCTATGCGCTTTTTGAAAAATTGGGGCATCTATGGCCGAATATCGGTCAACATCCCGTTTCGGCGGCGATTTTGGGCGCTCTCTTCGTCGGCACGGGCGTCGGCATTGCCACCCGTTCGGGGGGTGCCACCTGCGGTGACGATGCGCTTGCCATGGCGCTTTCAAAGTTGTTCGGCACTAAAACTGAAACGGTCTATTTTCTCTGCGATTTGGTGGTTTTGGTCTTTTCGCTCTCATACATCCCGCTTTACAGAATAATTTATTCTTTGGCGACTGTCGCCCTTTCGGGCAAGATAATCGGCATCGTGCAAAGAATGGATCTTAAAAGGCAAAAATAAAGCGCGCCGAACTGCGGAGTGTTCTTGTGGACACTCCGCAAATGATGTGTTCCTATCGGAACATGATGTGTGCTTTGCACATGATGTTCGCTTAACGCGCGAATGATGTGCGCCTTGACGGCGCATGGGTGGAACACATCTCATCATTTTGCGGTGAAACCGCAAAGCATCATTATGGCGGTAGCCTACATCATTTGTCCGAAGGACAAACATCATTCAATATGGATTACCAACTGAAAAGAAAAAACAGGATGATTTTGATTGTCATCCTGTTTTTTGATTAAGTGCGCACTTACTCACCACGCTGTGTGGCGATTATATTTGAAAACTGTCCTTAAGAACAAGTCTCGACGGCGCGCCGTTTTTTATCCCAAAAGCTCATAAAGAGATGAATCGGTAGAGAAATTTTTAATGTTGTAAATGAAAAGGCAGTCGGTTATATCTTCGGTTTGTATATAGGTGTCAAGGTCGTAATAATAGTATCTCGGATCGATGAGGTGGATGGTGTCATAATCTTTTATGAGATACGGCACCAAAACGTTGGCAAACGAATCCTTGAAGACAAGCAGGTTTCTGCCGGTGCTGCCGTAGGTCGAGATCGTGATTTCGCCGTAGTTGCCGCCCAAAAAGTAGGAATATTTATCCTTTTGCGACAGTTTTTCGTTATCATAAAGGGTGTTTCTGTCAATGCCCCTTGTCACGGCGTGAACGGTCGGCATCATATTATATCGGCATATCTCGATATCGTCGGGAGATGAAAAGTCATATAAAACTTTTGAATCAAGAGTGCCGTAAAACGTGTCAGATACGGCGGTGTAGGTCAAATTTTGCGGCAGTTCAAAGCCGTGCTTCGAGCAAAAATATTTATATATCGCCGCCGCGCCGCGCGTGTTTATATGCGGATCGGTCTTATAGAAAAGCTGTTCTTGCTTTGAAGCGAGCATATATTCGGTGGGGTTTATCAGTCGGACGTTTTCAAGATATGTTTCGATATTTTCATAGATCATATCTTGATCGACGTTGGGCGCACCGCTCGGCAGAAGCTCCTTATATATCCTTGCCGCCGTGGGAATGATGAGCGCCTCGGTGTTTATGTTTTCGTTTTCTGTGCAGAATTTTTCAATGGCGCGGCAGTTGTCAATTACGTTTTTTTCGTCGTATTCGCTCCAGCGCTCGATATAGCCTTTTTCGGTGACGTATGCGCCGCCTATCTCACGGTTGCCCGAAAGATAGAGCAAAAGCGAACGGGCGCTGACAAGTTCTTTGCGCATGGGAAAACGGTCTGATAAAAAGGTTTCGACCTTGTCAAAATAGTCGGAGTTTTCGAGAGAAAAAGAAGAAAGGCGCGGAAAATCTGCAAGATAACGGTTTTCTTCTTCTGAAAAATCGGGTTTTTCGAGAAATACCGTCAAGGCTGCGCCCAAAACGATAACGGCGCAAAAAAGCGATGACAAGATTATCGCATACACTTTTTTCATTTGATCTTCCGACCTCCTTCAGTAAAAATACAAAACTTAAAATCTGAAATATAAAAACGGGTTATAAGTGCCGCCTAT
>JAGAFQ010000026.1 GCA_017612495.1 Clostridia bacterium | reverse complement strand
TAACAACCCCGTCGAATTTGACTCGGCGGCTTGAACAGCCGCCGTTTTTGCTTTGAAAAAGAGCAAATCGGGTGTTTTTAAGGCAAAAACCGTCAAATGTCGCGGCGATTTCGGCGGCACCCGACCGCCGAAACTGCGAGGGGGTGTTAAAAAACGAGTTTTTTAACACCCCCAAAAGACCGAAAATATTATTTATAATACTCTTTCATCGGTGCGTTGAAAGGCATATCGAGAATGTCATTTAAAAGTCCCTCTGCCTGCTCGCGCGTCTTCGTCCACGGGTCCATGCAGATAAGGTCGATGAGCGCTTCGCGGCTGTGAGAGGTATAAGCGTAAAGCTCCATATTGACCGGAGCGATACGGTCGCGCATCATCCACGCCTGCAAAGGCTTCGGCAGCGGCTTTGTGTGGAGCGGCTGTATTCCGCGAGCGGAAACGATGGTGGGAACTTCGCACTCGAAATCGAGCGGAACGCCCTCGACGTAGCCCTTGTCGTTGATCGTATTGATGACGATCTTGAGCTCGGCATCGAATGCGAGCGCCTCGATAACGGGTATCATCGGCTCGGGTGAGCGCTGAAGCTTATAGGAATCGGAAACTTTCTTTGAGGTGTCGAAAGCGATGCGTTCCATTTCGGCAACACCGTTGCGGCTGCGCTCAAAATAGTCAAGATACCATCCGGTAGGGTCTTCGTTCCACTTCTTTTCGACCTCGGGAGAGGTGTGATAGAAATGTCCCCAGCTTCCGCCGCCCGGAACGCAGGTATCGCCTATCGGGAACACGCCGTACTTGCGGTAAAGGTCGAGAGCCTTGGGAGAAAGCTTCGATGACGGGGTGTGATGTTCTTCATAGTATTTATCAAATTCCTCATCGATCCACTTGTCAAGAAGCGGAAAAGCGTCCTTGCCCTCATATTCAAAGCGGTTGAGCCACAAGAAGTGGTTGACACCGGGGCACTCGTAGCTGACCTTTTTAAGATCAAGTCCCATTAGGAACGCAAGGTTTCTTGCGTTTGTCGAGCCGTGGCACATACCGATGAGTTTGATATTCGGATATTTGCGGTATAAATAGGTCGTCGCCGCCATAACGGGATTTGAAACGAGAATGAGCCAAGCGTTCGGGCAGATCTCCTGCATATCGAGATAGATGCTCTCCATCAACTGAAGCTGATGGAAGTTGATCCAGAACGATTCGTCGTGAACGATGTGCTGGCTTCCGCCGAAGTTATAGCCCCATTTTTTTGCAATGTTCCAGCCGTCTATCATATAGTCGTATCCGCCGGGCATCGCGGTGTCTATAACAAAATCAGCTCCTTTGAGCGCCTCGCGGCGGTCAAGTGTTTTTGTGATGCTGAATTTTATTCCGATCTCCTCCGCCCAACGAGAGCAAAGAGTGTATGCGGTATTGAGTTTCTTTTCGTTTATATCCATCATACAAAGAGTTGAGCCGTCAAGATATTTCGAGAGACACATATCTTTGATAAGATTGAGCGAGAAAATTCCGCTTCCCGCACCGATAAGAGTGATTTTGATTCCCATTGTTTTATTCCTTTCAAAACTTGCCTTAAAATTCACGCGGATAATTCATTTTCGATTCCTGCCATTCAAGACGGTAAACGGAAACCTCGCGTATGGCTATCATACTTGCATAAGCCTCAAAGCCGAACTTGCCGTATTTTTCGGAGTCGATAGGAGAGGGGTCGGTGATCTCGACTATCTCTTTGCCGTCTATCATAACGAAGCAATGGCCGCAGACGCTGCCCGCCTGGATATGATATTCTTTGTCCGCCTCCGCCGAAAACAGCGGATTGCCGACGTTTAACTTATAATCGGGAGATTTTTCGATTCCGACCATATTGCGCCACCAGCCGTTCACGCCGGCGACGTAGGCGACGCCGCGTTCGTTCTTTTCATCGTCCCACGAGCCGTTCCACATAACGTTTATGTCGTGAGTCGAGGGAGAAACGATCTTGGCGTAGAAATCTATCATCACATTTCCGAAATAGTCCTTTTTTGAAACTATCATACCGGGAAACTGACCGGGATTTCTGCCGATGATATATCCGTTTTCATACCACCATTCCCCGCTTTTGATGTCAAAATCGCGTGACAGCATCTTTTCGGATGCCGTTTCGTGATAGAGCGGAGAAAAACGGTCATAGAAGACTTCTTTGTGAAGCAATCTCATTTGTCATCAAGTCCCTTACATTACGATTTCGATATCGAGAAGTCCGCAGACGGTCTTGACGTCTTCAATATAGTCGCCGTAGACCATAATGATGTGCTGACCGGGAACGTTTTCAAGATATTTCTGCATGGGCACGTTCAGTTTCAGCATAACTGCCGGGAAATCGGGAGTGGGCTCTTCCCAGCCGATCTCCGTCCACTTCGGATTGGGCTTCGCTTCGCCCTTCGATAAGAAGAGCTTGAACTTGCCGTTGTCGCTGTAAAAACGTCCGAACGTGACCTCTCCCGTTCTTACCTTCGATACGTTTGAAATACCGGTGTTGACTTCGCCGAGATTTGCCGAACGGATCTTTACGATGCCGTCTGCAAATTCCGGAGGAATGAAGCCGCAGACGCCGACCAAAACTTCGCTATCGAATACTTCATAATGCTCCATGAATGCAGAAGCGTGACCGGTGATGGTCGAAAGGATGATGCTTGTGACAAGACCGTATGCGTCACATTCGCAAATGACCGACAGATCTTTATCTGCCAAAAGGGTCTGTGCCAGGCAGGGGTTGAAGCCGAGAGCGGAGGTCGTGCCGTGAACGCACTTTATCGAGATGGCGTCAAGCGCGTGTCCGTCAGCCTTGTTCTTCATAACGTAGTAAAGGCGGCAGACGTTTTCGAGCACCTTGTCGGGCACTTGATTTTCAAATTTATATGAAGCCTTGACGTCATCCATGATCTTCTTCACGGCATCTTCGGGGCATGCCTTCATAAGATTTGCGATCTCATAGCCCGAATAGTCTTCGATGCAGATGCCGATCTGCTTGAAGAGATTCGTCATATCGTATGCGCAGGTATAAAGGTGCATATCGGCATATCCGATAAGACCGATCTTCGATGCGCGTATCTTCTTTGCCGCGCCGACAAGATCGATGTAGTGAGAGACCTCGTCATAGCTGTGAGGCGTATCGGGTTTTTCGGCAATGAGTTTGTATTTGTAGCCCATTTCACGAACGATGGGCATAATGCCGGTAATGCCTGCGGCTGCTGCGGGAGATACAAGCTTGCCGCTCTTATCGGTAAAGCCGCCGATGCCCCAAATGAGCAGCGGTACGTTGCGGTAATTTTTGACTACGTTCATAACGTAAGGGGTGATGTGCCATGAAACGAAATTGATTATGAAAAGATCCGTCGTCATAGACTTGACGCCTTCTTTTGCGGCGATGGCATCCTTTTCGTTCATAATGGTGTATTCGGCAAGAACGTTGCAGTTCATCTTGCGCACGTTGGAATTGACCTCTTCAATGAGCGCGCCGAGGTAATCCTGAGGGTATTGAGAGTCGCCTACGTTCAAGATGATCACATTGGCTTTTTCCATGTTTTTCATAGGGTTGTCACCTTTCTTATGTAAAATGTTTTTTGTTTCAAAATTCTTTTTCAAGAGAGTTATACAGCGAGAGATATTTTTCATATCCCGCACGATAGACTTCCCTCGTTTTAGTGTCGGGCTCAAAAGATCTTTTCGTCTTTGCCACGTTCAAAGAAACCGAAACGACGTCTTTGCTGTCTATCGCGCAAGC
This sequence comes from Clostridia bacterium, assembly GCA_017612495.1. GTDB lineage: Bacteria > Bacillota > Clostridia > Oscillospirales > CAG-272 > RGIG8399. The sequence goes on along the minus strand of JAGAFQ010000026.1, from coordinate 5,782 downwards.
GCCTAAAACAGCGGCGCCGAGCGAGGTCGATTCAGCCTCGTTCATACGGTAAAATTTCTTTTGGCAGATATCGGCTTTGATCTGCGACCAAAGAGCGCTGTAAGAGCCGCCGCCGAGAGAGCGCACCTCGGATATCGCGACACCCGATCTTTCGAGCGCCTCCAAAACCTCGCAAAGCATATATCCGACACCCTCCAAAACAGAACGGGTAACATCTGCGCGCGTTGTCGAAAGCTTTAAGCCGAAGAGCACGCCCGAGGCATTATCCATCGCCCTCGGAACGCTCTTGCCTGCAAAATGAGGCAGAAGTGTAACGCCGCCGCAGCCCGGCTGCGAATGCTCTGCGTATTCGTCGACGAGCGCATAAACGCTTTTGTTTTCGTCTTTCGCCTGCTTTTCAAGGTCAAAAAGGAAATTATCCTTGAACCATTTGAGCACGATGCCCGCGGTATTGCAAAACGGCATATACAAAAACGAATGGTCGAAATGCTTATAGATCGTGAGCATTTCGGGATTTGAATAGTCTGCCTTGTCGCTCGTTGCACCGATGACAAGCGCCGTGCCCGTCGTTTCGGTGACGGTGCCCGGCAAAACGTTGCCGGCGCCGACGGCTGACGATATCTGATCCATAGCGCCGGTCGTAACGACGGTCGCTCCCGAAAGACCCGTTTCTTTTGCCGCATCGGCACAAACGTTTGCGACAACCGATGCGCACTTGTAAATTTCGGGGAGCTTCGATTTATCTATTTTGCACTTTTCAAGCAGTTCGTCAAAATAACATTCGCTATTGATATCGAACCAGCCGGTAGATGAAAGAAGCGACATTTCCGAAACGGTCTTCTTTGTCAGACGCGCGATAAGATAGTCTTCGAGCAAAAGGAATTTATACGTTTTGTCGTAAATTTCCTTTTCGCATCTTTTTATCCACATAAGCTTCGCAAGAGGCAATGCGCCGTTTATGACGGGCAGGCCCGTTGTGCGATAAAACTCTTCTGCCGATATTTCTTTTTTGATCTTTTCGGCATCTTCTTCGGCGCGTGCGTCGATCCATACGATGGCGCGGCGGAGCGCGTAAAGATCTTTATCTACGGGAATGAGCGTTTCGCCCTGCGTCGTAAAGGTGAGGGTAGAAACGTTTGATAAATCGTTTTCTTTGCCTATCGTCTTTATGCAAAAGACGAAGGTCTGCCAATAGGTTTCGGGATCGATCTCGACAATGCCGCATCCCTCGGTTATGAGCGAATATTCTTTTGAAACGAAAGCTTTCTTCTCGAACTTTTCATCGAAAAGAACGCATTTCATAGCGGTCGTGCCCACATCAAAGGTGAGATAAGTCTTTGACAAAAAAACACCCTCTCGCGTTTTATTATATATATAATATTCTACAATATCAATAAAAATAAGTCAATAAAAAACGCAAAAACTCCGCAGGATTTGCGGAGTTTTCTTTTGTTTTTGCCGAAAAAATTATTTGAAAAAGTCTGAAATTCCGTTTTTGCCGAATTTTTCTTTCCAGGTCTTTTCAAATCCCTCGATCTCGGTATCCGTTCCCGTCGATTCGATAAGCATATCGAACATTTCGGGGCGTATCGTGACGGCGCCTGCGCCTGCCAAAATAGCGCGGTTGACCTGCTCGGGCACTCTGAAACTTGCGGCAAGCACCTGCGTGCGCGGCGCGTGATATGCCAAAAGCTTTGCCATATTGCCGACGATCTCGGCGGAATCGACGCACAGATTGTCGATGTGCGTGACGTAGGGCGCTACGTAATCGGCGCCCGCCTTTGCGCAAAGAAGCACCTGCTGTACGGAATATATCGCCGTTGCCGTCACCGAATATCCCTCTTTTGCAAGCTTTGTCATGGCGCGAAGTCCCTCTGCCGTTGCGGGGATCTTGACGGAAAACGCGGGTCCGAGATTGCTCTTCAAGATCTCCGCCTCTCTTATCATTCCGTCATAATCGCTTGCCGTCACCTGAGCAAAGAGCGTTCTCGTGTCGCCTATAAGATCGCGTATCTCACGGAGCGCTTTTGCCGGATCGTCTGTTTCTCTTGCCAAAATTGCGGGGTTTGTGGTAACACCGTCGCACGGAAATCTTTCGAGCACGTACTCGACTTTTGAAAGGTCTGCCGAATCAATAAAATAACGCATTATCTGTCCTTCGTATTTTCTTGCCTCATGGCTTTATTGTTTACAACTGTTTTTTGTGATTTTTCAATGACACAAGTTACCTCTTTGGATAAGAACTCGGCAAAAAATCTGATTTTGCAAAGGTATTCAAAAGGCTTTCTTATGGGCGTTATATGATAATACACCGGCGAAAGGCGAAGCTTTGTGAGAATATCGGCAAAACGGCGTATCGTCATTTTGTTGATATATGAGATATGCTCGCCTCCGTTTTCGTCCTTTGAAAAACGGAATTCGATGCGCCGTTTTCCGTCAGGCAGGGGCGACACGATCTTTTTATAGACGTTTATCATCGTCTGCTCTTTGAAAAATACGTGTACCCACGGCACGTTTATGGCATCGTGCAAATGAGCGCCGAACGGATGGTTATACGGCGGAAAATTGAGATAGATCCTGCCGCCGGAAGAAAGAAGCCTGTATGCCTCTTTGAGTGCTTTTTCCGGCTCGGGCACATGCTCCATAAAATCGTTCATGATAATGGTATCGAACGAGCCTGTCGCAAAGGGCAGATTTGCCGCATCGCCCAAAACGAAGTGGAATTTATCGGCATAGCCGAGCTTTTCGGCAAGCGCTTTTGATTCGCTCTGATACTCTTTTACTATATCGACGCCGATGACCTTTTCGGCGCCGAGTGACGCATAGTATATCGACTTGCCGCCTGCGCCGCAGCCCAAATCGAGCACGGTCTTGCCCGCAAACATTTCTTCGACAGAATATTTTTGCAAATAAAGGGAGATCGTTTCTTCACCCTTTTGGAACTGCCATTCGCCGTATGAAAGCTGATTTTCGTTCTGAAGATTCAGCGGATGACGGCGCTTGGGAAACCAATTATTGATGATGCTGAGCACAACTTCACCGAACTTGCTCATATTTCGTTCTGCCTCCGATTTTTGATATATCTTATATATTTTACACATACGGCGCAAAAAAGTCAACAATATGGAAAAATGTAAAATAAAAGGGGTTGTTAAAAAAGTCGTTTTTTTAACAACCCCTTTTGTCATATCAGTCGCTGATATAAGGCATAAGAGCCATGTGACGAGCGCGCTTTACAGCGGTAGTGAGCTGTCTTTGATGTTCAGCGCAGGTACCGGTGATTCTGCGGGGAAGGATCTTTGCGCGTTCGGAAACGTACTTTCTGAGTCTTACGACATCCTTGTAGTCGATGTCTTCGATCTTTTCGGCACAGAAAGCGCAAACTTTCTTTCTTCTGCGGTTAATATTGGGACGGGCAGCCTTGGGAGCTGCGTCTTTTACTTCTTTTTCGTTATCCATGATAAGTTACCTCCTGTTTAGATTTTGCCATGGCAAATATCAGAACGGCAAATCGTCGTCGCCCGAGATCTCCTCGAATTTGGGAGCGGTTTCGGGATTTGACGAGAACGCCGGTTCAGGCTCGGCATAAGCCTGCGACGGAGCGCTGTCTGACTTGCTGTCAACGAACATAGCTTCGTCAGCCACGACCTCGGTGGCGTATCTCTTGTTGCCCTGATTATCTGTCCATGTTCTGGTTTGGATAGATCCGGTTATACAAATGGCGCTACCCTTCTTAAAATACTTTGTGATAAATTCAGCTGTGTTTCTCCAAGCGACGATGCTGATAAAATCAGCCTGCTGCTCACGGTCTTTCGAATATCTGCGATTGACCGCCAATGAGAATGTGGTAACCGAAATTCCGTTTTGAGTAGTCTTGAGTTCGGGGTCAGCGGTGATGCGACCTGCCAAGACGACCTTATTCAAGTTCAAGCTTGCCATAGTATTTCCCTTCCTTGTTTTTACTTTCTGACGGTCATAGAACGGACGATACCTTCGGTAATGTTGAAGATACGTTCAAGTTCAGCGATGAAAGACGGCTCTGATTTGAAGTTGACGAGAACGTAATAGCCCTCAGTCTCATCATTGATCGGATAAGCCAATTTCTTCTTTCCCCATTCTTCAACGGAATCGATAGTGCCGTTTTCGGAAATGAGCGCGGTGAACTTTTCTACGAGAGCCTTTGTAGCTGCTTCATCAACGCGATTGTCGATGATATAAAGGGTTTCGTAAGTATTGATCACTTTCTCCATTATAAATACACCTCCTTTTGGACTTTGGCCGGCGGTTTTGCCGGCAAGGAAATGTCACAACATATTGCGACATTTATCTTTCGGATTATAACACGCAAAAATGCTTTTGTCAAGCGTTTTGGGGAGAAATGATGTCATATATCATATCGGAAAGCGCCGAAAATTCTTCGAGCGACAAGACCTCGCCGCGAACGTTTTCGTCTTTGCCCATCTTGATTATCGCCGATCTTATATCATCTTTTGAAACGCCGAAATTGCCCGAAAGCGCGTTGACAAGCGTTTTTCTTCTCTGCTCAAAGGCTTTTTTGATAAGCGAAAACATAAGATTTACATCTTTCGGCACAACGGGAGGCTCCTTATAGATATCGAACTGCATAACGGTCGACGTGACCTTGGGCGGCGGCATAAAATTGCCCGGTGCCACGTCAAAAAGCTTGCGCGTTTTGGCATAGTATGAGCAAAACAGCGAGATGGCGCCCCAATCTGATGAGCCGCAAGAAGAACAAATGCGCGAAGCGACCTCCTTTTGCACCATAACGGTAATCGTGTCAAAGAGAACTCCGCTCTCGCACAGCTTTGTGATGACGGGGGTAGTTATATAATAAGGCAGATTTGCGCAAACGGAAACTTTTTCGCCGTCAAAATATTCCTTTGCCAAAGAGGAAAGATCCGTTTTCATTATATCGGCGTTTATCACCGTGACGTTATCATATTCGGCAAGCGTTTTTGAAAGTATCGGTATCAAGCCGCCGTCTATCTCAACGGCGATGACTTTCTTGAAATTCTCGCAAAGATACTGCGTGAGCGTGCCGATGCCGGGACCTATTTCCAAAATGACACTGTCGCGGTCGGTCTGACATTCGTCTGCGATGCGTCTCGGTACGTCGGGATTTATTAAAAAATTCTGACCGAATTTCTTTTGGAATTTTATGTTTTCTTCGTTCATCAACCTCTTGACGCACGATATGTTGGTAAGCTCCATGATACACTCCCGAAAAACAACGCCATTTTTCCGTTGACAAAACGCAAACGGCGTGCTATAATCATTAACTGCATGATAAAGTATTTTATCACATATATCTCCCTTATGCAATATGCTGGTGTGGCGCAGGGGTAGCGCAATTGATTCGTAATCAATAGGCCGTGGGTTCAAATCCCACCACCAGCTCCATGTAAAAGCCCGCTTTTGTCTACCGGAAAAAGCGGGCTTTTACAATGATATCCGTTCCCCCGCGGAACGGATGATATATTGCTTCGCAATATGATATCCGCTGCGCGGATGATATACGCTTCGCGTATGAAGGAACGGATATTATATCATATTTGAGCGAAGCGAGAATATATCATACGGCGAAGCCGTATATCATATCGCCGTCAGGCGATATATCATTCAATATTACGTGGGTTCAACACCATCCGACGTTTTGCCGAAATATCTTTTTCGTTGAACAGTAACAGAAAAGGGGTTGTAAAAAAAGTCCGATGACTTTTTTTACAACCCCGTCGAATTTGACTCGGCGGTTTGAACAGCC
>JAGAFQ010000001.1 GCA_017612495.1 Clostridia bacterium | reverse complement strand
TGATGCCATTTTGGCAAAGGACCCCATGGCGAGAGTCGCCTGCGAGACCGCTACCACAACGGGTGTCGTTATGGTAATGGGCGAGATCACGACGGATGCCTACGTCGACATTCCCGAAATCGTCAGAAAGACCGTGCGCGAGATCGGTTATGACCGCGCAAAATACGGCTTTGACTGCGAAACCTGCGCGGTTTTGAACTCCATACACGCACAATCGCCCGATATCGCAATGGGAGTCGATAAATCTCTCGAGGTCAAAGCAGGAGAGACACACGACGAATTTGAAAACGGTGCCGGTGACCAGGGTATGATGTTCGGCTATGCCTGCAACGAGACTCCCGAACTTATGCCTCTGCCGATCTCTTTGGCACACAAAATGGCAAAGAAACTTGCCGATGTGCGCAAGAGCGGACTTTTGCCCTATCTTCGCCCCGACGGAAAAACGCAGATCACCGTTGAATATGAAGACAACGTGCCCAAGCGGGTTGACACGGTCGTCGTTTCTACTCAACACGATGACAACGTCGATATAGACACCATAAGACGCGATATGACGGAACACGTTATCAAAACGACCGTTCCTGCGGAATATCTTGATGAAAATACCAAGATCTATGTCAACCCGACCGGACGTTTCGTTGTAGGCGGACCTATGGGCGACAGCGGACTTACGGGCAGAAAGATCATCGTTGACACATACGGCGGATATGCACGTCACGGCGGCGGAGCATTCTCCGGCAAAGACCCGACAAAGGTCGACAGAAGCGCCGCTTATGCCGCGCGCTACATCGCAAAGAACGTCGTAAAAGCAGGACTTGCCGACCGATGCGAGGTGCAGATCGCTTATGCCATCGGCGTTGCGAAGCCCGTTTCCGTTCTTATCGATACGTTCGGCACGGCGAAAATTTCAGAGGATGAGATCGCAGAGCGCGTAGTCAAAAACATCGATCTTCGTCCTGCGGCAATAATCAAGCGCTTTGATTTGCGCCGCCCGATTTATCGAGCAACCGCGGCATACGGTCACATGGGACGCGAGGATATAGATGCCCCCTGGGAAAAGACCGATATGGCTGAAAAACTTAAATAAAAGCAAAACGACTTCGATAAACATATACTGATATTCATAGGGAGGATAGCAACATGTTTATCGAAGTCCTTTTTGAGGTTGCGGTATCTTTTTTTGCCGTTTTCGGAATGTATTCCGTTTTACGGCTGATAAAAGGATCGCTTAAAAGCAAGTGCGTTTTGCAAAAGAGGGATGCCCCCGATCTTGCCAATCTGCACACTGAGAATGCGAAAAGAAAAAGCGGATAGTCTTTTGGCGTTTGTAAAATCTTATCGGAAAGGAGATCGGCATGGACGAAAAAGAAAATCTTTTGACCGTTTTGGCGACTGTCGAGCATATCGTTTATCAGAATTCAGAAAACGGATATACCGTTTGCGAGCTTAACGTCGATGACTGCGAGCTTTTGACGGCGGTCGGCATAATGCCTTATATATGTGAGGGCGAAACCATATCCGCCATGGGCAATTATACCGTTCACCCCTCTTTCGGCAGACAGTTCAAGGTCGAATATTTTGAAAAGAAACTGCCGACCACCTCTACCGCCATTTTGAAATATTTGTCAGCGCGTTCCATAAAGGGCATCGGCCCGAAAACGGCAAATGCCATCGTTGAAAAATACGGTGAAGATTCGCTTGACGTTATAGAAAACCATCCCGAATGGCTTGCCGATCTGCCCGGCATATCTCAAAGAAAGGCGAGGGAGATATCCGACGATTTCAAAGAACAGTTCGGCGTGCGCTCCGTTATGTCCTTTTTCAAGGATTTTATCGGGCCCGCAATGGCTTTGCGCGTATATAAGAGATTCGGCATCGCCGCCATTGACTTTGTCAAAGAAGACCCCTATATACTCTGCGAAGAGGGGCTTTCGATCCCCTTTGAAAAAGCGGATAAGATCGCCGCAAGCTATCATATCCCCAAAAATGCGAATTGCAGGGTGGCGGCAGGCATAAAATACGTGCTGAAACATAACGCATATCAAAACGGACATGTTTATGTTCCCGAAGAAAAGCTCATACAGACGGTGCAAAAATTCATATCCGTTTCAAGAGAGCAGATAGAGGACGTGGCGGAGGATCTTTTTAGGTCCGGCGATATAAAATTATCCGTCATCGGACACGAGCGCAGAATATATCTCGAAAAACTCTTTTCTGCCGAAAAATATATTGCGCAAAAGCTCGACATGATCGACGGGGGCGTTGTCGCAATAGATAAAAGAGATATAGATATTTTGATCGACAAGATCGAAAACGAAGAATGTATAACTTATGCGAAAATGCAAAGAGCCGCTATCGAAAAGTCGCTGACGTCGGGTATAATGATTTTGACGGGCGGACCCGGTACAGGTAAAACGACCGTTATTCGCGCGATGATAAAGATATTTTCAAGTCTCGGCTTTTCGACTGTTTTGGCGGCGCCCACCGGCAGAGCCGCAAAAAGAATGGAAGAAACGACGGGCGTTGAGGCGAAGACTATTCACCGCCTTTTGGAAACTACGTACGGCGACGACGGTTTTTCGACGTTCAGGCGCTGTGAAGACTCACCGCTCGACGAAGACGTCGTGATACTCGATGAGTCGTCGATGATCGACACCCTCCTTTTCGATGCTTTCTTAAAAGCGGTCAAAAAGGGAACGAGGGTAATTATGATAGGCGATGCCGATCAGCTGCCGTCGGTAGGCCCCGGCAGTGTGCTTCGCGACCTTATTGAAAGCGACCGTTTCAGCACGATCAAACTTTCTGAGATCTTCCGCCAGGCGAGTCAGAGCCTTATTGTCACCAATGCGCACAAAATAAACGAGGGTATAGCCCCCGATCTCTCGGCAAAGGATAAGGATTTTTTCTTTTTGCCGCGCGAAAGCCCCGTTCTTTCGGCACAGACGGTCGTTGATCTTTGCAAAAACCGTTTGCCAAAGCGCTACGGCAAAGAGGTCATTGACGAGATACAGGTAATAACTCCTTCAAAAAAGAGCGAGGCGGGAACGGAGATACTTAACGTTTCGCTTCAAGCGGCGCTCAATCCGCCCGATGCCTCGAAGCGCGAAAAAAATGCTCACGGAATAATTTTCCGTGAGGGCGACAAGGTCATGCAAGTGCGCAACAACTATGATATCATGTGGAAAAAAGAGGACGGCGAAGAGGGCGTCGGCATTTTCAACGGCGATATCGGAGTCGTTGTATCCATTGATAACGCAAATGAGACAATGAATATAAACTTCGACGGCAAAGCGGTCGAATATGATTATGCCTTGCTTGAAGATTTAGAGCACGCCTATGCCGTGACCGTTCACAAGAGCCAGGGAAGCGAATATCCCGTTGTGATAATTCCGATATATCCTTATACGCAAAAACTTTTGACAAGAAATCTCATTTATACCGCCGTCACGCGAGCAAGAGATATGGCGATTTTGGTGGGCGATGAAGAAACGCTTATGCGTATGATCGCCAACAACACAAAGACAAAACGCTATACGGGACTTTGCGATCTGCTCAAATGCTATGATGACGCAGGCTTATAAAATATGAACAAGAAATTTTGGGATCTGATCTTTCCGCGCAAATGCGTCGGATGCGAAAAGATACTTTCGCCGAGCGAGCAGGTATTCTGCCGCGAATGTGAAAGCAAGTGGATATTATCGACCGAGCGCATTTGCAAAGAATGCGGCTATATGCAATATAAATGCCGCTGCGCACCGAAAGACGTCAAGAAAGGGTATATCGATACATACCGCCATTTATCGAGTTTTCACAATGCCACCGCGAAAAAGTTTGTATATACATTGAAGCATCGCAAAAATTCCGAAGCCTTTTCTTATGCCGCCAACTCTCTTTTTTCTCTTATATGCGATGAAGAGGGACTCGATTTTGAAAATTGCGTTATCTGTTACTGTCCGCGCTCCAAAAAGGCGATAAGAAAATACGGCTTTGACCAGGCGCAGATCTTGGCGAAGAAGTTATCGAAAATATCCAAGATACCCGTAGTGAACGCCTTGGTGCATAACGGATCGCATACAGAACAAAAACTGCTTGATGCCGAGCAAAGGAAAATATTGTCGCAAACGACTTATTCGCTAATGCCGAATGTCCTGCCGAAAATCAAAGGCAAAACGGCAATACTCGTCGATGACATCATCACAACGGGCTCGACCTCGGTCGCGTGCGCAAAGCTTTTGAAGATAGCGGGAGCGAAAAAGGTCTTTTCGCTTTCGGTGGCATATACGCAAAAGATATATAAAGGGGGTGTTAAAAAACTCGTTTTTTAACACCCCCTCGCGGTTTCGGCGGTCGGGTGCCGCCGAAATCGCCGCGACATTTGACGTTTTTTGCCTTAAAAACACCCGATTTGCTCTTTTTCAAAGCAAAAACGGCGGCTGTTCAAGCCGCCGAGTCAAATTCGACGGGGTTGTTAAAAAAAGTCCGATGGCTTTTTTAAC
>JAGAFQ010000025.1 GCA_017612495.1 Clostridia bacterium | reverse complement strand
TTTTGCTTTGAAAAAGAGCAAATCGGGTGTTTTTAAGGCAAAAACCGTCAAATGTCGCGGCGATTTCGGCGGCACCCGACCGCCGAAACCGCGAGGGGGTGTTAAAAAACAAGTTTTTTAACACCCCCTCGGTTTGTCTTATCAGTGCTTGTTGCAGGTCGAGCAGCAACCGTCGCACTCTGTGTTTATGTTGTGCTTGATGCCCTTTGCGTCATAGTAGTTGGCAATGGCGCTCCTGACCGCTTCTTCTGCCAATACCGAGCAATGTATCTTTGCCGGAGGAAGTCCGTCAAGTGCCTCGACTACCGCCTTGTTGGTGAGCTTCAAAGCCTCGTCGATGCTCTTGCCCTTTATCATTTCGGTCGCCATTGAAGATGTGGCTATCGCGGCGCCGCAGCCGAAGGTCTGGAATTTGACATCGGAGATCGTGCCGTCATCCTCTATCTTCATATACATTTTCATAATGTCGCCGCATTTTGCGTTGCCGACTTCTCCTACGGCATTTGCGTCTTCAATCTTGCCGACGTTACGTGGATTTGCAAAATGGTCCATTACTTTTTCGCTATACATTTTATTTCCTCCAATCAAGTTCTGTTCGCCGGGTATATGGGGCTCATATCTCTGAGCCTTTTGACTATCGGCGGCAGTTTCTCAATAATGTAGTCGATATCTTCGTCTGTCGTCTGATGAGAAATGGTTATGCGCGCGGAGCCGTGCGCCTTTTCGTGCGGCAGACCTATCGCCAAGAGCACGTGAGACGGCTCGAGCGAATTCGATGAGCAGGCGGAGCCGGTCGAGATGCAGATGCCATCCATATCGCAGAGCAAGAGCATACTCTCGCCCTCGATATATTCAAACGATATATTGATATTGCCCGGCAGACGGTTCTCTCTTGAGCCGTTGAGCCTTGAATAAGGCACCTTCAAAAGCTCGTCTGCAAGACGGTCGCGCATTTTCTCGACTCTCTTCATATCCGGCAGAGCCTCAACGGCTTCTTTGAGCGCCGTTGCGATGCCGACGATGTAGGCGGTATTTTCGGTGCCGGCTCTTCTGCCTCTTTCCTGTCCGCCGCCGTCGATAAGGTCGAATACCCTCGTTCCGGATTTTATATACAAAACACCGATGCCCTTGGGAGCGTGTATCTTATGGCCCGAAAACGAGAGCATATCAACGTCAAGATCCTTGACCGACACAGGAATGTTTCCGACAGCCTGAACGGCATCGGTAAAGCAATATACGTTTCTTTCGTGTGCGATCCTTGCGATCTCTTTTATGGGCTGGATAGTGCCGATCTCATTGTTGGCATACATTACGGCGACAAGGATGGTGTCGTCTCTTATGGCGTTCTTCACGTCATCGGGATTTACAAAGCCGTTTTCATCCACGTCGAGATACGTTACCTCATATCCCTGCTTTTCAAGCGCGCGGCAGGTTTCAAGCACCGCCGGATGCTCGATCTTGGACGTGATGATATGCTTTCCTTTTTTTGCATTTGCAAGTGCCGTGCCCTTGATAGCCCAGTTATCCGATTCGCATCCGCACGACGTGAAATATATCTCGCTCGGCTTGCATTCGAGAATGCCCGCAATGGTTTCTCTCGCTTCTTCAAGAGGCTTTTTTGCCTCTCTTCCCTTTGAATATAAGCTCATCGCATTGCCGTAATTCTCACCGAAGAACGGAAGCATCGCTTCAAGTACCTTCGGAGATACGGATGTTGTAGCGGCGTTATCCGCATATACAAAGCGTTTCATGGTATTTATCATATCTCCTGAAATATGTTTATTTGTCTTTATGTTTTTCGGCCTCCGAAACCGCAAGAGCATCGCATCTTTCGTTATAGGGATGACCGTCGTGTCCTTTTATCCATTCGTATATGAGTGTGTGGCGCGAAGCCAATTCCAAAAGTTCTTCCCAAAGGTCGATATTCTGTGCCGGCTTGCCGTCGCTCTTCTTCCAGCCCTTATTTTTCCACGATACTGCCCAGCCTTTTGAGAGCGCATCTATCACGTATTTCGAGTCAGAACAAAGCGTGATCTCGCACGGCTCTTTAAGGGCGCGCAAGCCCTCTATAACGGCACGCATCTCCATTCGGTTGTTGGTCGTTTCGCGTTCTCCGCCAAAGATCGTTTTCTCGTTGCCGCGATAGACAAGGATAGTGCCGTATCCGCCGGGACCGGGATTTCCGCTGCAAGCGCCGTCGGTATACATTCTGATGCTTTTCAATGTCAAAATCCTCCGACAATAATGTCTTTGCTTTTGGCTTATTAGAATATTATACATTCGTTTTCGTGCAAATGCAATAGCGAAATGCCCGTTTTTATTGACACATTTGTAACATTTGTGTTATTATTTGCGTATAATATATATTTTATTAACGGAAGACGAAGACACTATGGCAGCAGAATACAAAAATATCGACGTCCGCGGCACGGCTATTGCGAATATCACGATGCAAGAGGCCGTTTTGCTCGCCGACGAATACATAACGAGCGACAATAAATATCCCATGACGGTCGTAACGCCGAATGCGGAGATCGTGCAAAGCTGCATCGAAAACGGAGAGATCGCAAAGGTCGTAGGCGACGCCTCGATCCGCCTGCCGGACGGAAGCGGAGTTCTGCTCGCCGCAAAGATTTTGGGCACGCCCTTAAAAGAAAAGGTCGCCGGAATAGAATTCGGCGAAAACCTCTTGAAACTGTGCGCGCAAAAAGGATATAAAGTTTTCTTTTTGGGCGCAAAGCCGGGTGTTGCCGATGCCGCCGCAGAGAAATTAAAGGCTGCGCACGAGGGTCTTTGCATCTGCGGAACGAACGACGGATATTTCAAAAAAGAGGGCGAAGAAAACGAAAAGATCATTCAAAAGATAATCGACTCAAAAGCCGATGTGCTCTTCGTTTGCCTCGGCGCGCCCGCGCAGGAAAAATGGATGGCGCAAAACAAAGAAAAGCTTTGCGGATTAAAGCTGATGGCAGGACTCGGCGGCTCGCTCGACGTCTTTGCCGGAACGGCAAAAAGAGCGCCGAAATTCTTTTTGAAATTTCATCTCGAATGGCTTTACCGTCTCTTATGCCAGCCATCTCGTATCGGCAGGATGATGAAGCTGCCGAAGTTCATTTTCGGAACTATTTTATATAATATCAGAAAAAAACGCTGAAAACTCTTTACAAAATGTATATTTCGGTGTATAATGCTTAAGCATTCATATTTTATGAAGCAAAATACCCACAGCTCGGCTTACGGAAGAGGCTGCTCTTTGCAGTATTTCACCCGCCGTTTTCTGCGCTGCGAGGAATTATGAAAGGTGAAAAAACCATGCTTAAAGAAGAAAAGCAAAAAATCATCGAGACCTATGCTACCCACGAGGGCGACACAGGCTCACCCGAGGTACAGATCGCGCTTCTGACCTCAAGAATCAACTCTCTTACCGAACACCTCAAGGTAAATATGAAGGACCACCACAGCAGAAGAGGACTTCTCAAAATGGTAGGCCACAGAAAGAACCTTCTTAACTACCTTGCAAACAACGATATCGAACGTTATCGTGCCATCGTTGCAAAACTCGGCTTGAGAAAATAAGTTAAACTGTGCTGTCCTTCGACACTGTCGGGGGACAGCAATATGTTTATTTTACGAAATTTAACGTTCCCTCTTTTGGCGTTAGATCAGCAATTAATTTTGCGCCGCAAAACAGTTGCTGCGTGAAATTAAGTGCTTATCTTGCACCAACGGCAAGGAATGTTTCATTTAATATTTCATATCAAAATGAAGGAGATTCAAACTATGTTTGAAAACTACAAAGTGTTCAACTACGAAATCGCCGGACGCCCCTTAGTCGTTGAAACCGGCAAGGTAGCAGGTCTTGCAAACGGCTCCGCACTCGTGAGATACGGTGAGACCGTAATTCTCGCCTGCGCTACCGCAAGCGAAAAGCCCCGTGACGGAATCGACTTTTTCCCGCTTTCCGTCGACTTTGAAGAAAAACTCTATTCTGTCGGCAAGATCCCCGGCAGCTTCAACCGCAGAGAAGGCCGTCCTTCCGATAAGGCGATCTTGGCAAGCCGCGTTATCGACCGCCCCCTGCGTCCTCTCTTCCCCAAGGATTTGAGAAACGACGTCAACATTTCGCTGACCGTAATGAGCGTTGATCCCGATTGCTCGCCCGAAATCACCGCGATGATCGGCGCATCCATCGCCATCTCCATTTCCGATATTCCGTGGAACGGTCCTATCGGCGGTCTTTCGATCGGTCTTTGCGACGGCAAACTCGTTGTAAACCCGAGCAAGGAACAGAGAGAAAAGAGCGATTTGCAGCTCACCGTTGCCGCAAGCAAAGAAAAAGTCGTCATGATCGAAGCAGGCGCAAACGAAGTCAGCGATGAGGTCATGTACAGCGCCATCATGCTCGCTCACGAACAGATCAAGGGCATTTGCGACTTTATCTCGGGCATTCAGAAAGAGATCGGCAAGCCGAAATTCGAATATGAAGCTCACGAAGTCGATCCCGAAATGTATGAAGACATCAAAAACTTTGTTATCGAAGACGTCAAGAAAGCTCTTGACACCGATGATAAAAAGGTACGCGATGCCGCAATGAAGATCGTCACAGACAAGGTTTATGCGGAATTTGCAGAAAAATATCCCGAATCCGAAAAGGATATGGACGAATGCCTCTATAAGCTTCAGAAATATATCGTACGCCGTTGGCTGCTCGATGAGCAGAAACGTGTTGACGGCAGACGTATGGACCAGATCCGTCCTCTTTCAGCCGAAGTCGGAATTCTTCCCAGAACTCACGGCACGGGTCTTTTCACAAGAGGTCAGACACAGGTGCTCACCGTTGCCACACTCGGCTCGATAAGCGAAGTTCAGCTTCTTGACGGCATTGACGAAGAAGAGTCAAAGAGATATATGCACCACTACAATATGCCCGGCTATTCGACCGGCGAAGCACAGGCTTCCCGTTCGCCCGGACGCCGCGAGATCGGTCACGGCGCTCTTGCAGAGCGTTCGCTCGTTCCCGTTTTGCCGAGCGTTGAAGAATTCCCCTACACCATCCGTTTGGTCAGCGAAGTCGTAAGCTCTAACGGCTCGACCTCCCAGGCTTCTGTCTGCGGCTCCACCCTTGCACTTATGGACGCAGGTGTTCCGATCAAAGCTCCCGTTGCAGGTATTTCCTGCGGTCTTATCACCGAGGGCGACAGATGGATGACGATGATCGACATCCAGGGTCTTGAAGACTTCT
>JAGAFQ010000024.1 GCA_017612495.1 Clostridia bacterium | reverse complement strand
CGGCAAAACCGCGAAAAGCATTCATGGCAACGTGCGCGTGGGTATTATACATACCGGGCATCAGCATTTTGCCGCGGCAATCGATAATGCGGTCATATTCGACATTTTCGGGTCTTTTGTCGCCGATATAATCTATATACTTGTCTTTGCAGACCAAATATTGATTTTCGGCACTGCTTCCGTCTTCAAAAAGCAATGTCACGTCTGAAAACAGAGTTTTCATATTTTATAAAGTTTCCTTTCAGTTATCTAAAAGTCCGTCGCTGCCGATGAATTCTCTGAACATTGAATCAATGGGAACGGCATCGGCGGGGATCGGAGTTATATATCTGTGTTTTTCGAGCAGATCGGAATACGGTTTGTCTTTGCCGTTGCCGAGCGGCGGATAAGATTCCATAAGAGCGGCAAGATAAGGACGCAATACTCCGAATTGATAAACGAGAGTCGTGTCAATTTTTACGTCACAGTCGGAATAAGGCAAAATGGACTTTTCTTCGTTTTCAACGACAGAATCCCAAAGGCGCATCGTTTCATAGGGGGATGCGGCACGGAACTTTGAATCTCTGACTATTCGGCGGCAAAGTCGCATCTCTCGACCTGTGAAAATGAGTTTCCCGATCTTAACGTCATTCGATACGTTGACGAAAATGCTCTTGTAGTCACGTTTTGAAAACAGCGATGTGATTTCCGGATATACGGCTTGAATGCCCTCACAAAGGATAATTTCGTTATCACGAGGCGTATATTCGGTATAGAAATCACGAACACCCGTTTCAAAGTTGAAATGCGGCAATAAAACCGTCTTATTTTGTTTGATATCGTCAAAAGCCTTCTTAAAGCATTCAAGATCGATGGTCTTTATCGAGTCATAGTCGATTTTATTTTTATCGTTCGACATACGCGCAAGATCATCTCTGTTAAAATAGAAATCGTCGATCGATATTAGCTTTACGCTCCGATTATGTTTAGCAAATTCTTTTGTCAGAATTTTTGCGGTTGTTGTTTTACCGGAGCAAGTCGGTCCCGATAAAAACAGATATTTCAATTTGCCGAGAGCGGCAATTTTTTTCGCGGCATTCTCGACTTTTACGCGATACACCGCATCTGTGATCTCAACAAGTTCTCGGCAAGTTGCCTCATCGTAGTCTGCGTGGAAATTTATCAATGGTTTACCTCCGTTTGGAGAGATGTTATTATTTTGCTGCAAAATAGTTTTCACAATAGAAATCACTTATTTCTTTATCGATATCCATATCGGAATAGAGTGGTTTTTTGCTGGATATTCCGAGATATTCATAAGGATATTTCGGCGCAAAAATGCGCACAATCTTCTTACGGTCAGAAGATACGAGCTTTGTTACACTTCCCGCCCCTATGCCTATTACTGTGTGTATCTCTTCCATCATAAGGATATTATATGCAGATTCACATCCGATTCTTGCATAACCGATATTTTCAAGATTCCCTATCGTGTTTTTCTGTCTGTAAATATAATACGGCAGATAACCGTTTTTTATTAAAGCATCCTTTGAAAATGCAACACATTCGTTTGCGGTGGCGGTATCGGAAATTAATTTTTTTGCATCTGCACGGAATTTTGCCGCATTTTTGATCGAAAGACTGTGGACCGTGATGTTTTGAGGATAGAGGGCTATGATTGAATCAAGAGTGCTTTTGAATGAAGAAACGGTATCAGACGGCAAGCCGGCGATAATATCGGTGTTTATGATGGCAAAGCCGTGCTTTTTTGCGCAGGCATAAGCATCATAAAACTGCGCTGCCGTGTGGTTTCTGCCGACGGCTTTAAGCACGTCATCTGATAATGTTTGCGGATTTACCGAAACTCTGTCAATGCGGTGCTTTTTCAAAACGTCGAATATTTGATCGGTTATCGTGTCGGGCCTTCCCGCCTCAAACGTGATTTCGCAGTTTTCGCAAAGCGGCATTGAATCAAATATTGCCGTTAAAACGGAATCGGTTTGCGAAGGCGATAGAATTGACGGAGTTCCTCCGCCGATATAGACAGAGCGCACCCGCAAGCCAAGTTTCTTTATCAAAGCGGCACGGCTTTTTATATCGCCGCACAACTTGTCAACATACGGCACAATAAGCGATGAAAGCTTTTTTGTGGCGCACGAGACAAATGAACAGTAATTGCATTTTGTGGGACAAAACGGCACGGAAATATAGACGCTCACGGTTTTGTCGATCGAATGTGAAAGATATTTCGATTCGGTTTTTGCGATTTGAAAAGCGAGTTCTATATTCTCTTTTGAGACGAGATATGCTTCGCTGAGCAATAAGCGAAGAATGTCATTTGAAATGCCGAGCGACTGATGATCTAATATAAACTTTGCGGGTCTTATACCCGTTAGTATGCCCCATGGCGGACTTTTGTGATATAATTGTGCGCCGAGCATATAAAACGCATTTCCGAGAGCGATCTTTTCAACGTCGCTCTCTTTCAAGAATGAAAAACGCGAATTATCGAATTCAAAGGTTTTGCAAACTCCGTTTGATTTCGCCATGCACTTATATCCGTTTGCGGTTTTTGTTAATGATATGTCAATATCGGCAAAACCGTCTGAATCATCTGCAAAGCGCACGGGACCCAAAAACATTTGGCAAAGTGACTCGGCGTAGTGTCTTAAATGCTCGTTGTTGATGTTTAAAATCATAATGCAGTTTTTTTGCCGAAATTATCGGTGTCTACCAAAATCGTGACGGGCCCCTCGTTTGCAAGCTCAACGTGCATTTCTGCACCGAAAATACCGCGCCCGACACTTTTGAGATTTTGCGCCATATAGTCGCAGAATTTCTCGTAATATTCGTTTGCGATCTCGGGTTTTGCCGCCATAAGAAAGTTCGGTCTGTTGCCGTGTGAATAGTCGGCGTAAAGCGTGAATTGTGAAATGATCAGCGCTTGACCGCCTATATCCGTGATCGAGCGGTTCATCTTGCCCTCGCCATCGTGGAAAATGCGCAATTTCAAGAGCTTGTCGGCAAGCAGTTTTATCTCGTTTTCGGTGTCGCTGTTTCCTACTCCGAGAAAAATCAAAAGTCCTTCTTCACATTTTCCGCATACTTTTCCGTCAACTGATACCGATGCGCTTGATACGCGCTGGATAAGTGCTCTCATATTGATCTCCGTTTCGCCGCCATAGCGGCAGTCAAATATAGTGCTTATCGGCAAGTTCCAAAATGGCGCTGCCGATAATTGTCACACTAACCTCTTGATACTCTTTCTACGCTCTTTATCTGGCGCAGGCGCGCAATTATAGAATTGAGATGTTCCGTATTTCTGCAATTTACGGTCAGATTGACGATGACAAGATCGTCTGCCTTGCTGTTTGAATTTATCTGCAAAAGTTGAACTCTCATATCGGCGAGTGCAAAGGTAATGTCGGCAATAAGCGAAAGCGAATTGCCCGCGTGGATCTTGATAGATGCTTCAAAAGCGCCGCTCGGGCTGTGAAGCTCTTCGTTATCCCAATATGCGCTTACGAATCTGTCGCGGTTTTCGGGATTTTTCATGGCGTTGATTATATTCGGACAATCGGCTTTATGAACGGAAATTCCGAATCCCTTGGTGATAAAGCCAATGACCTGGTCGCCCGGAACGGGGCTGCAGCAATGGGCAAATTTGACCTGGCATCCGTCAACACCGTCAATGACGACACCGCCGTTTGTAGAGCGTTTTTGCTTTGTGATCTTGACGTCTTCGGCAGTCATGGGAACGTTTTGTTCTTCAACCTTTACGGTCCTGTCGAACTCGTCACGCAGTTTTGCCGAAAGCTTTGTGATCGTGATACCGCCGTAGCCTATCGTGTTATAAAGGTCGTCGATATCCTGAATTCCTATGCGTTGAGCGACCGCTAAAACGATCTCGTCTTTTTGCTCTTCGGTATAGGGACGGTTATATTTATTGAGTTCTCTTTCGACCTCATCACGTCCGACGTTTATGTTTTCGGGACGCGCTTCTTTTTTGAACCACTGACGGATCTTATTTTTTGCCGTGCTTGTGGCGGCAATTTTCAGCCAGTCACGACTCGGGCCTTTCGACGCGTTCGACGTTATGACTTCAACGATATCGCCAGTCTGCAAGACCTTATCTATCGGAACGATGTTGCCGTTTACCTTTGCGCCGACCATTTGATTGCCGACTTGCGTATGCACGGCATAGGCAAAGTCTATTGCGTTTGAGCCGCTCGGAAGAGCGAAAACGTCGCCTTTCGGACTGAAAACAAAGGTCTCATCCTGGAAAATATCGATTTTGAAAGCGCCCATAAACTCATCGGGATCGCGAGTTTCGCTCTCGTTTTCGATGAGATTTGCGATCCAGGCGAGTTTTTCGTCGATGTCTTTGCCTGAGCCCTCGCCGCTCTTATATTTCCAATGCGCCGCAACACCGTATTGAGCTACCTCGTGCATTTCCCAGGTCCTTATCTGCACCTCAAAAGGAATGCCGTCTCGTCCGATAACAGTGGTGTGGAGCGAACGATAAAGGTTCGGTTTCGGCGTTGAAATATAGTCCTTGAATCTGCCGGGCATCGAATTGAACATCTCGTGGATTATGCCGAGCACCGTGTAACATTCAAGTTCTGTATCAACGATAATGCGCATTGCATAAAAGTCATATATCTCATCAAAAGTTTTATTTTGATTATACATTTTGCGATATATGCTGTATATGCTCTTAACGCGGCCTGCTACCGCAAACTTTATACCGTTTTCGGTGAGCTTTTCCGAGATCTCTTTTTTAGCCTTGTTGATAAAATCCTGGCTTTCGCTGTATTTTGAAGCAATATGCTTTTCTACCTCGTGATATCCTATCGGGTCAAGATATAAAAGCGCAAGATTTTCAAGCTCCTGCTTTATGCGCTGTATGCCCAAACGGTGTGCAAGCGGCGCATAAACGTACATCGTTTCAAGCGCCGTGGAACGGCGTTTTTCATCATTTTTTACATTGAGAGTACGCATATTGTGCAAGCGGTCGCAGAGCTTTATGAATATTACGCGAATATCCTTTGCCATCGCCAAAAGCATTTTGCGAAGATTTTCTATGTGCGCCTCTTCTTTGTCTTCAACGTCGATCTGAACGAGCTTTGTAAGACCGTCGACCAAAGACGCTATGTCGTCGCCGAAATTGCTCTTGATCACGTCGAGCGTGACGTCGCAATCCTCTACGGTATCGTGCAAGAGCGCGGCGCAAATGGAGTCGGTATCCAAAGAAAGACCTGCGGCGATCTGCGCAACGGCCAACGGATGTGTGATATACGGCTCGCCGCTGAATCTGAACTGACCGTCATGGCATTTTTCGGCAAAATAATATGCTTTTTTTATCTTGTCAAAATCATAGTTTTTTTCCGTTCGTTTAAGAACGGTCATAAGTTTATCTATACCTGATTGCATAAAAAATTCCTCTCAGTCAATGACCGCACCGAGTGCCTGCAAAATTAACGAATCGGCAAGGTTTGCGCGAATACCCTTGTTGATTTTTTCTATCTTGACGGTTGAATCGTTTCCGAAAGCATATTCCCAAATTCCGAGTTCCGAAAGCACTTCAAGAATTATCACTTCGCCCGCAGTGCCGAAAGACTGCACTTTTGCAAGATCTTCGATATAAAACGTGTTTTTCGCCGAGCCTGCTACATATCTGTAAAGACGTGCGAAATCGTCCTTGTTGGGAGCGCCTTTGATTTTGTCAAACTCTTTTTGCTTTATCGCTTGTAAAATATTTTGCGCCGCATTATTTACATTTTGAGCCGCTCTGATATCGAGCGCCGAGATCTGAATACTCTCAGTACCTTTATATGAGTTTATTTCCATTCTGCAAAGAATATCTATCTTTTGTCCCTCGTGATAGTCAAAATCGCTCGGAGAAACGCCGAAACACATAACGGGAAGTTCGACCCCCGACTTACGGCACATAAGCTTAATATGCTTATTTGAGCCGACACCGGTCATTGATAATATTTCAAGATCGGAAACGGCAAAAGACGGTTGTGCATTATCGGTGCCGAAAGGCTCGAGCTTTTGCATATCCAAAATGTTCGATATGGTCAGATCTTCAAGTCCTAATTCAAAATCACAATCAAAACGTGACGGTGCATCGCCTTTGGAATTTGCAGAGACGTATTCGCAAAGTGATTTTGAAAATGCGTCGATTTTATCGCTTTCGATGGTGAGCCCGGCGGCAAGCTTGTGACCGCCGAACTGGATCAAATGATCTTTTGAACTTTCAAGCGCTGTGCATAAATCGATAGAATCGACACTTCTGCCCGAGCCTTTGCCGACGTTATCGTCGCCCTCAAAGGTTATCATAACGGTAGGCTTGCGGTATTTTTCGCAGAGCTTCGATGCAACTATTCCGATAATGCCGCTGTTCCAATTTCGTCCGGCGACTACAAGAGCGCTGTTTTTTGTCAAATCGTTTTCTGTAATGATCTTTTCGGCTTGACAAAATATATCGCCCTCAAGCTGCTGGCGCTCACGGTTGAGCATATCGAGTTCGTTTGCTATCTGCACTCCCGTTTCTTTATCGTTGCACAAAAACAGTTCTGCCGCTCTGTTGGCATCTCCTATTCTTCCGGCGGCATTGATGCGCGGTGCCATAACATAGCCGATAAATGAAGAATTGATCTTGCGAAGTTTTGCCCCCTGCTCTTTTCCCTTTGCATCAACTTTGTCAAGAAAAGCACAAAGGCCGGGATTGTTTGTTTTTTCGATGTGTGAAAGACCGTATTTAACGATAGTTCTGTTTTCGGAGCGCATCGGCATTACATCGGCAATGGTGCCGATAGCCGTAAGGTCCGAAAAACGTTTGAGAGCATCTGCGGCGGCAGAAACCTTGTCCATATTTCTTATCGACATATTGAGTGCGCAGATGAGCTTAAAAGCAACACCGACACCGGCAAAGTCGCAAAACGGATAAGTCTCGTTTGGACGTTTGGGATTTATGACCGCGCGAGCATTCGGCAAAGTCTCTTTGCATTTATGATGATCTGTGACGATAAGATCAATACCGAGTGAGCGCATGATGCCCGCTTCTTTGTCGGCAGTGATGCCGCAGTCAACGGTAATAATGAGCTTGGTCTTTTTTGTCGCAAGTTTTATGACCGCATTGGTGTTGACACCGTATCCTTCGCCCAAACGGCTCGGTATGTAATAATCGACGTTCGCGCCGATCGATTTAAGATATAAGGTCAAAATGCAAACGGAGGTGATGCCGTCAACGTCATAGTCGCCGTAAACACTGATTTTTTGATCGCTTTCGATCGCTTCTTTTATTCTTTCGGTCGCTTTTTGCATATCGGTAAGCAAAAACGGATCGGAAAGTGTCGATAGATCATCGTTCAAAAAAGAGTCGATATCTTCTTTTGTGAGAAACGATCTGTTATAGAGCAAACGCGCCAAAAATTCCGAACAGCCGCATTCGCCTGCAATTCTTTTAATTTCATCGACTGGTTGAGTTTTAATATTCCAGATCGAATATTTCAGTGTTATCACCTCGATTCGCAAAAGATTTGATTTTTAAGGGATCTGCACCTGCAAACGATAGTCGCCCACCTCATAGACAATGCCCGTGTGTTCAGGCAAATTGACCGTTGCTGCGGCGTAGATTATGCCGTTGTTTGCAATGTTCGATAAATCAACGTCGATCGAAATATCGGCATAATCGATTTGTTTTAACGCTTCAGATTCACCGCGCAGAGTGATGTTTATATAATTGTTTACAAGTTTTGCACCGGAGGGCGCGTTCAGAAGATTTATATTTGAAACCGTTATCACGTCGGTTGTCAAAGTCTTGTGGTGAATATCAAGCTCCACACTTTACTTTTCATCTGCTATCTCGAAATTCGGAGATGATATCGGTATGGAATTTATTCCCTCTTTCAACTGCTTTTCATCGACGGTCACGTCGATGTGGTCGGTTTTGTTCAAGTCTTCGACAAGACCGAAAACTCTTATTGACGAGGGCTTTACGGTCACCGAAACGTTTTCGTCGTTGAAAAATCCGTTTTTATAATTGATAACGACCGACATATCTTTTTGACTGTAAGCGTTTACGGAAACCGTAACGTTTGTCGCCGTTGATGACACGTATTTGCTCGTGACCTCGATATCGGCGCTCGTATAGAATTTCAAAACGTTGTTCGATTTGAACGAACCCGTTATTTCACCGGGTTCGATCTTTACAATGCCCTTCTCAATGGAATCGATGACTGTTTCAGGGCCGGTGACGATAACTTCGCTTATGTTCGGCATATGGGTGATGGTGATATCCTTGGGAAGCTTGTAATTCTCAAGTACTACCTCGACCGGCACTGTCTTTGAAACACGGCGCTCTAGATAAACGTTTATCGCATCGGGATATTTGCTGACAACGGTTATTCCGGCGGGAAGCTGAAAATCAACGTTCAGATTATATGTGCCGGGATCGCTAACGTTTGATGCATCGATGTAAGCAATAATTTCCGACGTGCCGAGGTTGTTGAGAGCTGTCTTTTTGCCTTTCAAAGTCACGTCGACGTGCATAGCTTCATCGTTGATGACGGATATTGAATTTTGCAGCGTTGACGAATCGATCGTAACGGGAATGTTTGAAAACTCTTTTTCATATATCGGGCTATCGACCTGCATAACGTAAAACCATGAGCAGATCGCCAAAAAGAGACAAACGAGATATGAGATCAAAGCCTTTTTGTTGTGTTTTCCGTTTTCTTCGGGATCGGCTTTCACAAAGGAGAAAAGAAGCTTTGCAAAATCTTTTACAGATCCGAAAAACTTATTCATTCTTGTTTCCCTCCTTTGCGATGCGTTTTACTCTTTTAGCGGGCTTATCTGTTGTAAGTTGAGATGTCAGAGCGCTCTTTAATGTGTTGTGATTAAAATTTCTCGTGAGTTTGCCGGAAGATGCGATCGAGATCGTTCCGGTTTCTTCGGAAACAACGATTATGATGGCGTCGCTGTTTTCGCTCATGCCCAAAGCCGCACGGTGACGTGTTCCGACACCCTTTATAGTATCATTGGTCGAAAGAGGTAAAAAACAACCGGCGGAAAGTATTCTGCCCTCTGAAATTATTACCGCACCGTCGTGAAGCGGAGCTTTGTTGAAGAATATGTTATGAAGGAGCTCGGAATTAACATCGGCATTTATCACCGAGCCGGTTTTGGCGATATCGCCGAGCTTGGTATATCTTTCAATAACGATGAGAGCACCCGTTTTTGTCATGGCGAGTTCACAGCAGGTGTTGCAGAGCGTTTCTATCATCGAAGGGATATAGGCATTGTTTTTATCGCCGATATTTTTAAGGCTCTTCAAAGGCTCGCCGCCGACTTTTTCAAGCGCGCTGCGAAGTTCGGGTTGAAAGATTATTATAAGAGCGATGACACCGACTCTTATAATGCTTTCCAGAATAAAACGCAAGACGTACATATTGAAAAGCTGACTTAAAAACAGAACGATGAATAATACGATTATACCCGTGATAAGTTTGCCCGCTCTTCTCTCTTTTATGAACTGATAGACGTAAAAGAAGATGACCGATACCAAAAGGATATCTATGATATCAGTTATAGAGACGGATGAAAACTGATTAAAAATGTAAGTGAAAAATGACTTAATTCCCAAAAAGATTTCGCTCATTTGTGTTCTCCTTCGCCGAAAAATGTAAACTTCGCCTTATACAATATTATAATATCATATTATTATTTGAATTTCAAATATTTTGCACATATTATTCAAATTTTTTGCAATATTTTCTGTTATGTGTTACAATGATCTATGTAATGACACTGCAAGGAGTAAAAAATGAGTTTGATCGATAAAATCACCGATGCCATACACAAAAAGCAGGATATGACGCATCCCTTCACTTCTGCCGTGATCGTGGCGGGCGGAAACGGCACTCGCGCAGGCGGAAACGTCGCAAAACAACACAGATTGATCGCAGGCGTTCCCGTTATTGTCAGAACGCTGTTTGCATTTGAAAAATCGAATGTAACGGATGAAATCATACTCGTTGTAAGACGTGAAGACATTTCACAATATATCGAATATCTCAAAACATATAAGATCAAAAAAGTTAAGAAGATCACGGTGGGCGGCGAGACCCGTTTTGATTCGGTCAGACGCGGCTTCAAGCTTATTTCAGATAAAGCGCGCTTCGTCGCCGTTCACGACGGTGCAAGATGCCTTATCACTGATAAAAACATACGCGACGTATATTCGGCGGCATATCGTTCAAACGCCGCCTGCGCGGTCAAAAAATGCTCTGACACGGTAAAAGCGATTGACCCAAACGGCAACATCACATCAACGATCGACAGAACGAAATGCCTTATGGCGCAAACGCCCCAGGTGTTCAAAACCGAACTTTACAGAGCCGCTTTGGCAAATGCAAAGAAAGACAAAACGGCTTTTACAGACGACTGTTCCATTGTCGAAAAACTCGGATTCAGCATAGTGCCCGTCGAATGCGGTGAGGAAAATATCAAGATCACCACCTCGTCGGATTTTTACTTGGCTGAAACGATTTTGGCTTTGCGTTCACGCGAAAACGGAGGAAAAAATATATGAGGATCGGACACGGATATGACGTTCATCGCTTGGTCTTTGAAAGAAAACTCATTTTAGGCGGCGTTACAATACCGAATAATAAAGGTCTTTTGGGACATTCCGATGCCGATGTTTTAACACACGCCGTCATGGATGCGCTTTTGGGCGCCGCTGCCCTCGGCGATATAGGTAAGTTGTTCCCCGACACCGATGAAAAATATTCGGGCGCCGACAGCTTGGCGCTCTTGAAAGTTGTGTCAAAGCTTCTCAATAATTCGGGATATACTATCGAAAATATTGATGCGACCATTATTTGCCAATCACCGAAATTAGCGCCTTATATCGAGGATATGCGAAAAAATATAGCTTCCGTTTTAGAGACCGCCGTATCGCAAATAAGTATAAAAGCGACAACGGAAGAAAAGCTCGGCTTTACCGGCAATGAAGAAGGAATTAGCGCTCACGCGGTGTGCTTGATAAACTAAAAAAATCCTGCCGAACGGCAGGATTTTTTAGTTGCGTTATCGCTGATTATTGCAGCCGCATCCGTATGCAGGCGGATAAAATTCGTCAGTCGGAAAACTCATATTTTTGAATATCTCGCAGGGTGTTTCGTCATCGCTCGGCAGGCATTCTTTATCGGGTACGCTGTAAGGCGTGCCGGATACGAGATACTGACCGGGACGTTCGATCCTCACTACCGAGAAAAATCCGAGTGAAACGGTCAAGATCTTATTGCCCTCGCAGTCGCAGAGCTTACCCGAAATGCAATCCAAAATTTCTTCGGGCAGATCGATGCAGTTCTGACAGTCGCAGCATTTTTGGCAGTCGCACTTGTCAACTATCTTTGCATCCAAAACTACGGGCTCTGCTACCTCAAGTACGGCAACAGGCAGGTTGTTCTGCGCTTTTGAGGCAAGAGAAGGTGCTCTGCAAAAACAATTCGGGCAGTTATCGCTTCTGAAGATGTTCACACTTCCCTCGCTTCCGTAAAGAACAACGTTCTTTTCGCAGACGCATACGCCTTCGATCTCTTGTGAGTTGCCGAGACATACACATGCCTCTAAAACGATTTTTACGTAGATTTTAATTGTGATCTGGTAAAAACCCTTATTGAAAGTTATGGGATTTACACATATGTTGGTGCCGGCTATTTGGGCGGATTTTACTCTGATCGATCCGCATCTTTCGATGACTTCTTGGCCAAATGATGTAAGATATACTCTTGTATTTTCATAGCAGTCTTTATCACGGCAGCTATCGAGAATTCTGCTTACATCGACATAGACCGAGTCTTTGCCAAAGCCGCTTTGAGACTGTGAGCCAAAGCAGCCGCTTTTCATATCGGCCATCGGGAATTATTCCTCCTTGTAAAATAAATGACGGTGAAAACCATCTCGCTATTAAGATATGCCGATATAAAAACCGTGACACTAAAAAAGCCGACCGCTTTTGCGGTCGGCTTTAAAAATATCATCAGATGAATTTTTTGAGTGAATCGGGAATGTTTGAAATATCGGTAGAAGCGGTGATACCGAGGTTGATGCCGTTGGCATTTGAAAAAGCTTCAAGCTTCAAAACGAAGGTCTCGAAAGCAGTCATATCGTCGCGGCAGATCTTGAGAGCGGAATCTACAAAGATCTCGGTGATGTCGTGATTGCTTGCGTAAATACCTGCTATATATCCGAAAAGTGCTTCGGCATCGTCAATCATATACTCCGTTACGTCGAGAAGTCTTACGGCAGACTTGATATCAAATCTCAATTTATTGCCTTGTTCAATGCAAGCAACGGAACCAACTGTTTTTTCAGCAGCCGCATTGACCATCTCGATAAGAGCCTTTGTTTTGCCGGTACCTTTGACACCTACTATCAATTTAAGCATAAAAAACTCCATTCCCGATGATCGCAGATTTTCGGGTAGCGATCACCGAAGCATATATTACCCTACCGTTATGATACAATATATTCGGCAAAATTTCAATAGAATTTGAAGAATTAAATTGAAATTTTGTGAAATTTTACTTGTTTTTACCCAAAAACCGATACATATAGTTTTTATAAGCTTCGACACCGGGCTGATTAAAAGGGTTTACTTTCAGCATATAAGCCGTAAATGCGCAAACGAGCTCAAGAAAATATACGAGCATACCGAAATTTTCTTCATCTTTTTTATCAACGCGAATGATAAAAGTCGGAACGTTTGCATCCTTGTGTGCGGTGGCAGCGGCTTTCAGAATATAGTTATTGATATCCGAAAGGTCTTTCCCGCGCAGATAATCAAGACCGTCAACGGCTAAATCGTTTGGGATTTTTATTTTATCATTCGGATTTTCAATATAGATCGCCGTTTCGATCATAGTGCGCCTGCCGTCTTGTATATACTGACCAAGCGAGTGAAGATCGGTCGAAAATACGGCAGGTGACGGAAACATTCCCTTGCCGTCTTTGCCTTCGCTCTCGCCGAAGAGCTGACAGCACCAGGCGGTGAAATTGCAAATATCAGGCTCATAGCTTGTGAAAAGTTCAAGACATCTGCCCTTTTCGCCGAGAAAATATCTTGCAAAAGCAAGATACAAAGCATCGTTATTATCGATACCGCCTTGATAATATTTTTGATATGCCTTGTAAGCACCCGCTAAAATCGCATCAATATCGCATCCGCAGACTGCAAGCGGCAAAAGCCCTACCGGTGTCAAAACGGAATATCTGCCGCCAATGTCGGACGGAACCGAAAATTTCGTGCAACCGTGCTTGTTTGCAAAATCAAGCATAGTTCCCTTTTGTGGGTCGGTAGTGACATATATTCTTGAATATGCCGCTTCACCGTATTTTTTGAGCATAAAGTCGTTTACGAGCAAGAAAGAGATGGCGGGTTCGGCCGTCGTGCCCGATTTTGAAATGACGTTTACGCAGACCTCTTTATCTTTGCATTCTTCCAAAACGGCACTTATATAGTCGGTCGAAACGTTATTGCCGAGATAATAGATCTTCGGCGTATCCTTTGCAAATGAGTTGTAGAAAGAGGACTTGATAAAATCGACGCCTGCGCGCGTGCCGAGGTATGAGCCGCCGATTCCGATAAGAATAAATGCATCGCATTTGCTTCTTATCTCTTTTGAAATGTTGCGTATTCTCTTGATCTCGTCGCGGTCATAGTTTTTCGGCAGCTCCGCCCAACCGAGCATAACGGCGCCTTCGCCGTCTCTCTTAAGTACCTTGTCATAAGCATATTTTTTGAGCTCATCTGCCGTGCTGAAATCAGCATCTTCAAACATTCCTTCAAAATAAGATTTATCCAAACTTAATGACATAACTTCCTCCCGCCGTAATCAAACATACAGCATTTTTAAAAAAAGTTTTTTGAAAATTCCCGTAAAACCGATACGGTCTGCATCTTCAAGAGCCAAAATCGGCTCTGAATCGACCGTTTCTCCGTTTGCTATAAAATCAACCGTGCCGACGGTATCGCCGGCGCAAATCGGCGCTTTTAAGTCTTCTGTGAGGTTTATTTTGCGCTCGATCTTATCGGAAAGTGCTTTTGAGGTCAAAATCGAATTTGAGTTGACGCCGATTTTCAGAGTTTGCTTGTTTGCGGCATAAATCGGCATATCGTTTAAGAGTTCGGCACCCGTTGAATGTAAAGCGGAATTTGAAAAGCCGAAATCGAGAAGCGCTTTTGCCGCGTCGTTTCGTATATCGCGTGTTTCAGATCCCATTATGACCGCGATAAGCTGCATTCCGTCGCGTTTTGCCGTTGCGCTTATGCAATAGCCCGCTTTTGAGGTAGAGCCCGTTTTAAGCCCGTTTGCGCCTTTATAGAAGCGTATGAGTCTGTTTGTGTTTGTGAGACCGAAAGCGCCGTCGCGGATGGAATCCATCCAAATGGTCGTATATTTGAAAATCTCTTCATGCTTTAACAGTTCTCTCGATGCGATGGCTATATCGTTTGCGCTCATTAGGTTGCCGCCGTCATCATCAAGACCCGTTGCATTGGTAAATTGAGCGTTTGTCATACCGAGTTCCTTGGCACGCGCGTTCATTTGCGCCACAAAACTGTCTTCGCTTCCGTAAAGCTTTTCTGCGAGAGCGACGGATGCGTCGTTTGCAGAAGAAACGAGGACGCATTTTAACATTTCCCCGACGCTCATCTCTTCTCCGGCTTTGAGATATACCTGTGAGCCGCCCATTTTCGATGCAGTATCGCTGACAGTCACGATATCGCTTTCGGCAATCTGCTTATTCTCGATAGCTTCGACAATGAGCAAAACCGTCATTATTTTTGTGACGGAAGCCGGTGAATAAGGTGTATCGGCATTTAGCGAATACAAGATCTTTCCGCTTGACATTTCCATCAAAACGGCGGATCTTGCGTTTATCTTGCCGCCGTATTGCGGCAGCTCGAATGCGGCAAATGTGTGTAAAGACAGTATGATAAGCGATAAAATAAGTGTTGTAGCTAAACGGATTTTTTTATTCATATCTTTCTCCGAAAGAGTCGTTTTGAGATATTATACTCTTGCCGCAAAAAAGATATTCATAAGCAAAACACGGCAAAGATGAACTTTGCCGTATCTATTTATTCAACAATGAAAGGCTTTATATCTGCCATAAGTGTATCGCAGTTGTCTGCGTGAGCCGTGAGTGTGATTGGTTTCATCAGATCAAGGCTGAAAATGCCCATTATGGATTTGGCATCTACAACGTATCTGCCGGATGACAAATCGATGTCTATATCGTATTTTCCGACGATATTTACAAAGTTGCGAACATCTTCGATCGAAGATAATTGGATATTTACTGTTTTCATATTTTTCTCCTGTAAAACGGCATGGCCGAATATCGTATGACTAATTATAGCATATCGCCTGTAATTCGTCAATAATTTGCCGTCAAGAAACGATAAAAAATGCAAAATTCAGATAGCAAAGATATATGCCGATAATAAGTGAAATCAGAGAAAATATAAAAGCCGTAAAGCATATCTTCTTCGATAAGAGCAGAAATATCAACAATAGTGCCGAAATGATCGCCGATATAATTGCGCTGATAAAAATATTGTACGTCAAAAAGAAGATCGGCGCCCATGAAAACATAAATACGTAAGCGATCGTTGCAACAAGGAGAGCTTTGTATTTGTCAATGAGAAAATATCTTTCCTTTATCGCCGCAATACAGCCGACTGAAATGCCGAATGCTATGAACATAACGTTTATTATCAAGAGCAAGATCAAAAACGGCAGACAAAACGGCGGACGTTTGCACCAAAAGAAAAATGCGTTGGTCTTGCACACAAAGGCCGATAAGACGGCAATCAGTACCGATAGGACGGCAAAAACGATCGGATATGTGATTCCCAACTGTGATAAATCAATTCGGACCTTTGATAAAATTTTGTCAAAAAAAGAATTTTTCATATAAAAACTCCGCAAATCCATTTTTTACAAAATATGATTTGCGGAGTGATATTATGTTTTGATCTATACCGTGAATTTAATGAAGCTCTTCTTGCCTTTTCTCATAATTACTTCACTTGACTTGAAAAATTCCGTATCATAGGATTTTGAAATATCCGTGATCTTTTCATCGCAAAGTGTCACGCCGCCTTGCAAAATAAGGCGCTTTGCCTCGCCTCTCGATGCGGCAAAGCCTGCTTTTGTGACAAGGTCGATGATACCTATTGCGCCGCCTGCGAAATCGTCTGCCGCAAGTTTGCATTCGGGAACGTTTTGCGAATCACTGCCGCCGCCGAAGAGAGCTTTTGAAGCGGATCGAGCTTTGTCGGCCTCCTCTTTGCCGTGTACCATACTCGTAAGCTCATACGCCAAGATATCTTTTGCGTCATTGAGCTTGTTATCTTTCCAGGTTGCCATTTCATCGATTTGTTCGAGCGGCAGGAAGGTCAAAAGCTTTATGCACTTGATGACGTCTTCGTCACCTACGTTGCGCCAATATTGATAGAAATCGTAGGGACTTGTCTTGTTGGGATCGAGCCAAACGGCATTTCCGGCAGTCTTGCCCATTTTGTTGCCGTGAGAGTCGGTAAGAAGCGTTATCGTCATTGCGTGAGCATCTTTGCCGAGCTTGCGTCTTATAAGCTCTGTGCCGCCGAGCATATTGCTCCACTGATCGTTTCCGCCGAATTCAAGATTGCAATTATAGTGCTGATACAGATAATAAAAGTCATATGACTGCATTATCATATAGTTGAATTCAAGAAAGCTGAGACCTTTTTCCATCCTCTGCTTGTAACATTCGGCTCTTAACATATTATTGACCGAGAAACACGGGCCGACCTCACGAAGAAGATCGATATAGTTGAGATTCAAAAGCCAATCGGCATTATTGACCATCTGCGCTTTGCCGGGACCTTCGCCGAATTCGATGAATCTTTCCATCTGACGGCGGAAACATTCGGCATTGTGATCGATATCTTCTTTGGTGAGCATTTTTCTCATATCGCTTCTGCCGGAGGGATCGCCTATCATCGTGGTGCCTCCGCCGATAAGCGCTATGGGCTTATTGCCCGCCATTTGAAGACGTTTCATAAGCGTAAGGGTCATAAAGTGACCGGCAGTCAAACTGTCAGCCGTGCAGTCGAAACCGATATAGAACGTTGCTTTGCCTGCGTTTATAAGATCACGTATCTGATCTTCGTCGGTAGTCTGCGCGATCAAGCCGCGGGCAATTAACTCTTCATAGATTTTCATATTGTAACTCCTGTATATTGAATTTAATTTTTATCGTTAAAGTTGAGATCGGCATTGTCGAGCGATTCTTTCGCGCTCTTGCGAATATTCTCGGTGATGTTTATACCGCCCATGATGCGCGATATCTCATCGATCCTTCCGTCATAATCCAAAAGCTCGACTTTTGTCTCGGTCCTGCTGTTTTGTGAGGATTTTGTTATTTTGAAATGGCAGTCGGCTTTTGAGGCTATCTGCGCGGAATGTGTGACGCAGATGATCTGTGAGCCTTTTGCCGCATCGTGAAGCATAATGCCTATTTTTTCGGCATTCCTGCCCGATACGCCGCTGTCGATTTCGTCAAAGATCATAGTATCGGTGCCGTCTTTATCTTTGAAAACGTTTTTAACGGCAAGCATTATGCGGCTGAGTTCGCCGCCGGACGCCGTCTTTTCAAGAGGGCGCGGCGCTTCGCCTTTATTGGTTTGAACGTAAAATTCGACCTTTTCGGCACCGTCGCTTGAAAGCTCGCATTTTTTGAAATCGACAAAGAACTTCACGTTTGACATATCGAGGAACGACAAATTGCTCTCGATCTGCCGCGAAAGCTCGTCGGATGCCGCTTTGCGCTTTTGATACAGCACATCTGCCATTTTTTCGGCATCATTTTTCAGTTTGTTGTAGTCGCTTGTGTATTGCTTTATCAGCTCGTCTGAAAGCTCGAGCTTTTGCAGTTCTTCTTTTTTATCGGCAAGGTATTTTAAGACTTCCGACTCGTCACTGCCGTATTTGCGTTTTATTTTGCCTATAAGATCAAGTCGGCTTTCGATCTTGTCGAGCATACCGCCGATATCACCGTCCATATCGCCCAAAAGCGCCTTTGCGCTTTCGCACATGGATTCAAGCTCATAAGAAAAATTTTTGAGTTTTTCGGAAAATTCCGCAGCTTGCGGCATTACGTCGCACAAGCCGTCAAAATGCTCCGATGACTTTTGCATAAGTTCAAACGCCGACGGAAACTTCTCGTTTCTGTAAAGCGCCTTGTTTATGAATTTTATATGCTTGTTTATTTGTTCAAAACTTTGTATCTTCTTTTTTTGTTCCGTAAGCTTTTCTTCTTCACCGACTTTTATCTTGGCATTCTCAATGTCGGAAATCTGGAATTTTAATATCTCCGTATATCTTGCTTTTTCGCTCTCATCTCTTATTAGTTCCTTGATCTTTTCGTAAGTTGCATTCATATCGTCATAAACTTTGCGATATTCCGAAAGTTCATTTGACGTATCTGCGAACAGATCAAGAAATTTTAAGTGATTTGCGTGATTTAATAAAGCTCTGTTATCGTTCTGCCCGTGAATCGTGATGAGCGCATTGCCGATATCCGAAAGGAGCGACTTCGTTATCGTGCGCGAGTTTACCCTTATTGCAGAGCGTCCGTCGCACGAAAGTGTCCTTTCGATAAGCAAAAGCCCGTCTTCATCGGGAGATACTCCGATAGCGGAAAGCTTTGATAATGCCGTATTTGAAATGTTTTCAAACACGGCGCTGACAAAAGCGGTCTCTTCACCCGTTCTGACAAGCTCTTTTTCGGTTTTTGAGCCGAGTATCATATTTATCGAATCGAGCAAGATCGATTTGCCTGCGCCCGTTTCGCCGGTCAGAACATTGAAACCGTGCTTGAAGTCGATATCCAGATTTTTGATGACCGCCAAGTTTTCAATGTGTAAAGAAGAAAGCATAATAATACTCCGAAATTTCGAAAGTAAGAAAGTTATCCGTTCATTTTGAGCGCTGCGCGAAGTTTCTCATCAAATTCCTTTGCTTTTTCTTTGGTGCGCAAAATGATGATGATCGTGTCGTCGCCGGCAACGCTACCGACGAATTCGGGCCACGACGTAGCATCGATGGCGGCGGCGGCAGCTTGTGCCATTCCGGCATAAGTTCTGATAACAAGAATGTTTTCGGCGTGATCGGTCTTTATAACCGTTTCGGCGAGGATAGAATGAAATTTTGCGCCGAAGCTTACGTCATGCTGAGAATGAGCATATTTGTAATTTCCGCCCGAAACCGCGATTTTTGCGAGTTTTAATTCCTTGATATCGCGTGAAACGGTCGCCTGAGTGACCTTGAATCCGGCTTTTTTGAGATGGCCGAGCAAGTCTTCTTGTGTTTCGATGTCGTATTCTTTGATGATCTCTAAAATCTTTGCGTGTCGGTTGTTTTTCATTTTATTTACACTCCGTTTTAGTTTTGCATTTTTTGTCTTAATGTTTCGAGAAAACTTTTCTCGTTGATTTTGATAAATTTTGCACGGTGGTTTGCACAACGTATCTCTACCCTGTCACCGAGAGAGGAGGTGAAAGCCTCGCTGCCGTCGCACGAAAGATACAAAGCATCGTTTCGGGTAGAGCGGTTCACAAGAGTTATCACTGAATCGCGTGAGAAAATAAGAGGTCTTGAATTGAGTGAATGGCTGCAAATGGGACATAGGCATATACATTCGACCGACGGGGCGATTATAGGACCTCCCGCCGCAAGTGAATATGCGGTGGAGCCTGTCGGAGTTGAGATGATGATGCCGTCGGCGTAATAAGTGCCGATCGGGTTATTATCGCACTCAACGTCAATATTCGAGAGCTTTGCGGTGGCTCCCCGGCACAAAACCGCATCGTTTAAGACCGAGGCGGTGTGTGATACTATCTTGCCGTCCCTTATGACGCGGCAGTCGAGCATCATGCGTGTTTCAATGGTGTAGTCGCCGGTCACGATACATTTCAAGACGCCGATATCGTTTTTGTCAACGTCGGCAAGATATCCCACTCTGCCGAGATTGACACCGATAAGCGGTATATCGAGTTCGGCGGCCTTGTGCGCGATCTGCATAAGAGTTCCGTCGCCTCCGACCGAGACGATATAATCAAAACTTTTATCTATTCCGTCAACGGAAGACACGGGATATTTATCTTTTGCAACGTCTTTACACTTATCGGCGATCATGACGCAAAAGCCGCTTTCTGCAAAAAAGTCGGCAAGTTTGATCGTCGTTGCAAAACCGATATCCTTATGAGCCGACGGATATATGAATACTTTTTTCAAACTATCACCCTCTGTCGTCAAAAAAGACTTTTTATAAGCGATTTTATAAAATCATCGCTTTGCTCACGCTTGTCTTTTGAATACTTGAAATATGCGATGAATTCCTGATTGCCGTCGCCTCCGGCGATCGGCGAGCGAATAAGACCGCAAGGAACAAAACCCGATTTGTCGGCGCAAAGCAAAACCTTTGACAGAACAATGCGATGGATCGCCGCATCTTTGACTATACCGCCTTTCGAGAGACCCGCCGTTCCGCATTCAAATTGCGGTTTGATAAGCGAGATCAGGACTGATCCCTCTGAAATCACACGCGTTATCGGCTCATAGAGCTTTTCCTGCGAAATAAACGAAACGTCCATTGTGGCTATATCGCAAGGACTCTTGACCATTGAGCTTTCAAGATAACGTGCGTTGAAGTTTTCATACAGAGTTATATCTTCGCGTTGCCGCAAGGTGATATCGAGCTGATTAGTGCCGCAATCGACACAGTAAACGTGACGGGCGCCGTTTTGCAAAAGGCAGTCGGTAAAACCGCCGGTCGAAGAGCCTATGTCGATACATATCTTCCCTTTTACGTCGATGTCGAATTTATCAAGTGCCTCTTTGAGCTTTAAGCCTCCGCGGCTGACATACGGAAAAAGCTCGCCCGTTATCTTTACGTCGTCGCTGCCGTCTTCCGAAATGAAATACGACGACTTTGTGACAATCTTCGAGTTTACGGTGACAAGTCCCGATTCAATGAGCTTTTGCGCATATTCGCGGCTTTTTGCAAGACCGTTTTGAGCGATGAAAGCATCAAGTC
Source organism: Clostridia bacterium (assembly GCA_017612495.1). Classification (GTDB taxonomy): domain Bacteria; phylum Bacillota; class Clostridia; order Oscillospirales; family CAG-272; genus RGIG8399. The sequence continues at coordinate 3,896 of JAGAFQ010000024.1, read as the reverse complement.
TCATTTTACTTCTTCCTGTCTTTCAAATAATCGGCAAAATCCGAAAGGCACTCTGAATTTTTCAGATCCTTGATCGCACATTTTGATTCTTCTGTTAGCTTGTCGGCAATTTCTTTTGCCTTGTCTATCGAGAAAAACGTCATAAACGTTGTTTTTTGATTTTCTTTATCGCTGTTTACGGGCTTACCGAGTTCTTCCGTCGTTGATGTAATGTCAAGTATATCGTCTACGAGCTGAAAAACTATGCCGATACCCTTTGCATATTTTGCGGCGATCCTGTATTCATCAGAACTATCCGAATACTTGATATTCGCGGCACAAACGCCCAAAAGGCATGCGGCTTCGATAAGTGCGCCGGTTTTCAGCGAATTCATATATAAAAGGGTTTCATAATCTTGTGGATGATCTTCACTCAAAATATCTATCTGCTGACCGCCGACCATACCGCGAATTCCCGCGCGCTTTGACAAAATAAGCGTTGCATCAGCCTTTTGCGAGTCAGAAAGATATGGCGATGAAGAAATAGTTTCAAAAGCATACGTCAAAAGCGCATCACCCGCCAAAAGAGCGGTCGTTTCGGAAAAAGCCTTGTGATTTGAGGGCCTTCCGCGGCGCATATCGTCATTATCCATACACGGTAAATCGTCGTGGATGAGAGAATATGTGTGTATCATTTCAACGGCTTTTGCAAGGTCATAAGCACCGTTTGATACTTCGCCATTGCCCGAAAACAGTTTATAAAATTCGCACACCAAAAATGGTCTTATTCTTTTGCCGCCTGCCAAAAGACTGTAATTGCAGCTGTCAAACAAAACGGCGAATTTATCATCCTTTTTGCCGAGTGTCTGCGATAAAAGATCGTTTACTTTTTCGGCACAAAGTTCTATTTTGCTTTTCAAAAGATCGTTATTCATCATTTCTCCTGCTCAAACGGCTCGCAGACGAGCTCACCGCTTTCTTCGTCTTTGAGTAAGATCTGCACTTTCTTCTCGGCGCTGTCGAGCTTGGAATTGCAGAATTTTACCAAAGATACGCCCTCTTCAAAAAGTTCGAGCGATTTATCAAGTTCGAAATCCCCGCCTTCAAGAGTTTTGACGATCACTTCAAGGCGCGCAAGAGCACTCTCAAACGTTTTAATTTCTTTCTTTTCAGCCATGATATTTCTCCTTTGATGTTTTAACGGTGTTTTTGACCTCGGCGTCTATTTTGCCGTCGCGCGTCACAATGGCGATATTATCGCCTGTCTTGACCTGCTTTGTATCCTTGATGAGTTTGCCGTCTGAACCGTAAACGGCGGAAAAACCGCGTGATAATACTGCTAAAGGGTTTAAGGCGTCGAGTTTTGACGTGAGCGCCGTAAAACTGTTTTTCTTTTGTGATACCAAAATTTTACACGATGCAAACAGACGCTGCTCGTATGACATTGTAGCCATTCGCTTATCGTCAATGAGGTTTGCCGGTGACAAAAGCACTCTTGACTCTTTCAGTCTGTCAGTCTCGGCTCTGTAAAGATTTATCCTGTGCGAAACGAGCGTGCCTATCCTGCCCGTGATGTTTGAAATTTTGTGTTTGAGTTCCTCCGTTTCCGGCACGGCTATTTCAGCCGCGGCAGAAGGTGTCGGCGCGCGCATATCGGCAACAAAATCGCATATCGTGTAGTCGCGTTCGTGGCCGACGGCGCTTATAATGGGTATAGTCATATCGTATATTCGCCTTGCCAGCGCTTCGTCGTTGAACGACCACAGCTCTTCGAGCGAACCGCCGCCTCTGCCGATGATAATGACATCGACCGCCTTTTCTTTTTCAAAAGCGTCAAGGCCTGCTATGAGCGATTGTGCAGAGTCGCTTCCCTGCACGAGCGCCGGGTATAGTATGATCTCGGCGTGCGGAAAACGACGTGTAGAAACGTTGATGATATCTTTTATCGCGGCGCCCGTGGGCGACGTAATGACGCCTATGCGAGACGGTATTTTCGGCAGCAGAAGTTTATGTGACTGTGAAAACAAGCCCTCTTCTTCGAGCTTTTTCTTGAGCTGCTCATAGGCGATATAAAGAGCACCTATTCCGTCCGGCTCCATTGACGTCGCGTATATCTGATAAGAACCGTCTTTGGGGTATGCCGATATTCTGCCGCCGCATATCACTTTCATTCCGTTTTCGGGCATAAACGTCAGTTTGCATGCGGAAGACCGAAACATCACGGCTCTCAAAACGCTGTTTTCGTCTTTTATCGTAAAATAAAAGTGTCCCGTTTTGTAGTGATTCGTAAAGTTCGATATTTCACCTTTGACGTAAATATCATTAAGAAGCGGCGTACGGTCAAGGAGCATTTTTATATATTCATTGAGTTCAGATACAGTTATGACTTTTCTGTTTTCCATACGCCCTCCGCTTTAATTTTTTTCGATTTTTCTGTGGCAAAGCAGTGAGATGCCTGCGGCATTGTCAGATGAAAATCCCGCTTTTGCAAAGTGTGTGTTTTCTCTTTGCGATAAAACCGATCTTATCATTGCGTTACTCATGACTCCCCCGGCATATACTATCGGGATATCTGAATATTCGCAACGCAGATTTTCACTTAATTTGTCAAGAGTCTTTGCAACGAACGAGAGCGTGAAATATGCCACGTCCTCATTTGAGTTTTTCTCGTTGAGAAGTTTTATCACTTTATTTTCGAGTCCCGATAAGTTGCAATTCAGCCTGTTTACGCTAATCTTGCCGACGGGCAGCCGCTTTTTGCTTGCTTTTGCAAGATGTTCAAGTTCTGCTCCGCACGGGAATTTAAGTCCCATCAAAACTCCCGCTCTGTCTATCGTCTGACCGGCATTGAGATCGAGCGTTCCGCCGATCTTTTTTATATCGAATATCTTTTCTTCATCGGGTGTGCAGAGCAATATCTCCGTCGTACCGCCCGAAACGTGAAAAGATGCGAAATCGCGCTCATAGGCGTCATAAAATTCCGTTTCATAGAGCGCCGCCGCGATATGTCCGCATTGGTGTGAAAATTTATATACTTCTTTTTTGCATATCGCGCCGAGGCATAAAGCGAGCATTTCTCCGGTCAAAAAGCAAGGCATATAAGAGCCTTTTATATCGCGCGGATATGCCGAATAGCCTATGGCGTCGATCTTTTCGGCATAGATGCCGCAATCATCCATTAGGTCTTTTGCAAGTGCGGGAAGATTTTTTACGTGCGCAAAAACCGCATCGCTCTGACGCAGTCCGCGCTCTCCCTCTTTGACGTCAAGTATCCTGCGCTTTTGAGCGATTATCTCACCGTCTTTGCAAATGGCGAGGGACGTTGTGTAATTAGATGTATCAACACCTAAAACGGTAGCCATTATTTTCCCTCTGATTCTTTGTAAATTGCATTCAGTATTCCGTTGACGAAGGTGTGCGCCGAATCATAGTCGAACTTTTTGCAAATTTCGAGAGCCTCGTTTATCGCAACGGCTGCGGGAACGTCATCAAGATTTTGCATTTCATAGATGCAAAGCCTCAAAGCCGCAAGCGATACCTTTGAGAGACGGTCGTTTTTCCAGCCTATTGCATATTTCGATATCTTTTCGTCGATCTTTTCGAGGTTTTCTTCAACACCGAAAAATACTTTATGTATATATTCATCGCCGTCTATTTCAAGGTTTTCCGTTTCCGAAGAATAAAAATCTTCTGCCGGCACGTCCGGCTGAAATTCTCTTGCAAATAGAATGCAGAAAGCATATTCTCTTGCTTTGCGTCTGTTCATTGTCATACTCCGATTCGGTTAAATTATTGATAATAAATCTTTATACATTTTATTATACATTTTCCGTCTCATTTAGTCAATGATTTTATGCACATTTTTATACATTTTATTCATTATTTTCAACACCCGGATTTTTTGAGCGAAATACAGG
>JAGAFQ010000023.1 GCA_017612495.1 Clostridia bacterium | reverse complement strand
TGATAGGGATGTTTTTTGAAGCATTGCCGTCACGCGCCGAAAATGAAGACGCCCTAATGGGCTAATGAAGGAATGAAGACGCTTCGCGGGTGGAGGAATGAAAATGGGAGAACAGAAGAAATGAGGGCGTCTTCGCTTCATTAGGTGCAAAGCACCGTCTTCATTAACGAGCAAAGCGAGTGACTTCATTAGCGTCAGCGACTTCATTCGGAAAATATAGATATTTTCCCTGCTTGCAACGGTATGAGACGCGCAATAAGGAACACCTGCTGAAAAGGATCATTTCCTTCTCAGCAGGTACTTTTTTACGCAAAAAACTGCCTTATCAACCCGTCACGTTTTCCGAGCCGTTTTTTTATCATTTGACGAGGGATAGCGGTAAAAATTATCAAACATACACAAAATCTTTTATCCAAATATATAGAATATGACGGCTGTTTTGTGTGAATAATACAAAATATGAGATTTGTTTTTGCCGAAATGTGACAAAATGTATCGAATATAGAAAATTTCGGCGCAAAATATCTATTGAAATTTGTATAATATTGTTATATAATCTAATTAAAGACAGCAGCTTTTGTGCAATATTCATATATTTTCAAGATTTGCTGAAACTATCCTAAAGGAGTATGTTACCATGGGACAATTTTTATCCAAAGACATCCGTAATGTTTGCCTGCTCGGACATTCTTCCGACGGCAAGACCTCACTTCTTGAATCAATGCTTTATATTTCGGGCGCGACCGACAGGATCGGAAAAATTTCCGACGGAAATACGGTCTGCGATTATGATACAGAAGAGATCAAACGCGGTTTCTCGATCCAGTCTGCCATTGCGCCGGTCGAATGGAGAGGAATAAAACTCAATTTCATAGATACTCCCGGCTACCTCGACTTTGCAGGCGAGGTCAGGCAGGCGATGAGAGTTGCGGCGAGCGCGCTCATCGTCATAGACGGTAAGGCGGGCATCGAGGTCGGTACCGAACTCGCCTTTGATGCGGCGGCGGAATCGAAGATACCCTGCGCCGTATTCGTCAATAAGGTCGAAGACCCCGATTCGCGCTTCAACAAAGTCTTTGACGGACTTCGTGAAAAATACGGTGTCGGCGTATGCCCCATAACCATTCCGCTTCTCAAAGGCTCAAAAGTCGAAGGCGTTATCGACCTTTTGGATTTCAAGGCATATACCTTTGACAAGACCGGCAAGGCAACTCTTGTAGATATTCCCGCAGAGCATCTTGAAGAGGCTCAAAAATATCACAACGTTTTGCTTGAATCCGTTGCCGAGAGCGATGAAAAACTGCTCGATAAATTCTTTGCGGGCGAAGAGATCACCCGTGCCGAGGCAATAAAAGCTTTTGAGATCGGCTTTGAAAAGCGCGAGATCGTGCCCGTATATTGCGGCTCGGCTCTCGAATGTTGGGGACTCGATCTGTTTTTAGACAGTTTCAGGCATATAGCACCGTCTCCGTTCGGCAAAAAATATGAGACCGTTATCGACGGCGACGAAGAAAAGACGATACTTATCGAAGAAAATGCGCCCACGAGCGTGTTCGTCTTCAAGACCATCGCCGACCCGTTTGTCGGTAAGATGTCGTTCTTCAAGGTAATGAACGGCTCCGTTCACCGCGACGATTCTCTGACCAACCTTACCACGAATCAAGTTGAAAAGATGGCGCACATCTATCTTATCAGAGGCAAAAAGCAGACGGAGGTAGATGAAATTCTGACGGGCGATATCGGTATGACGCCGAAGCTTGTCAACACCAACACAAACGATACCTTGACCTCCGATACAAAGACAAAGCCTTATAAGAAGATAGTGTTCCCCGAATCTTATATGCAGATGGCGATCGTGCCCAAGGCAAAGGGCGATGAAGATAAGATCTCGTCGGGTATTTCCCGTTTGCTTGAAGAAGATCCGTCATTGCGTTTTGAGAACAACCCCGAAACGAAACAGCTTCTCATTTCGGGTCAGGGCGATATACACCTCGACGTTTTGGTATCAAAACTCAAGACACGTTTCGGCACGTCGGTAGAACTTGAAGCGCCGAAGATCGCATACCGCGAGACCATCAAGCGCAAAGTCAATGCCGAGGGCAAACATAAGAAGCAGTCCGGCGGACACGGCCAGTACGGTCACGTCAAGATCACGTTTGAGCCCGGTGAGCGCACCGAACTCGAATTTTCAGAAAGTATTTTCGGCGGCTCCGTTCCGAAGAACTTCCATCCCGCAGTTGAAAAGGGACTTGCGGAATCGATGCAGCACGGCATTTTGGCAGGTTATCCCGTCGTCAATTTGAAGGCTAACCTCTATGACGGCTCATATCACGACGTCGACTCATCCGAAATGGCGTTCAAGCTTGCCGCAAACCTTGCATTCAAAGAGGGTATGCGTCTTGCCAACCCCGTGATACTCGAACCGATATACAAAGTTATGGTCTATGTGCCCGATTATATGGTCGGCGACGTCATCGGCTCGATAAACAAGCGCCGCGGACGTGTTTTGGGAATGACTCCGACCTCAAAAGCAGGCGAGCAGGTAGTCGAATCGGAAGTTCCGATGTCCGAAATGACCGACTTTACCGTTGCTCTTCGCGCAATGACGCAGGGACGCGGCAGATTCACTCAAAAATTTGAGAGATATGAAGAAGCGCCCACTCCCGTTGCGGCAAAGATAATCGAAGAGAGCAAAAACGACCGGGCTGAATAAATCAAATCAAATAAAGCGGCGCTTATGCGCCGCTTTATTTTTGTGTGTATTCGCGCTATTGTATTTGCCGCTGTATAGTGGTATAATTAAATAATACAGTGGTAATAAATGTTTTCAAAATGCGAAACAAATCAAAAATTCAGCCGTCATATACGGCGGGAGGATAGATATGGATTTAGCACAGATCGCGGTGATCGTTCCGTCATATAATCCCGATGAAAAACTTATGTCCGTTGTAACGGGACTTCGTGATATCGGCTTTTCACATATCATCGTTGTCGATGACGGAAGTGAAAAGAATAAGAAAAAGTTCTTTCCCGATGCGGATATTTCTTCGGGACTCATACTTTTGAAGCACGATGTCAACCGTGGCAAGGGCGCGGCTATGAAGACGGCGTTTTCATATTTTCTCAAAAATATGGGAGAGCTTGACGGCGTCATCACCGTTGACGGCGACAATCAGCACAAGCCGCAGGACGTTATGGCGTGCGCCGAGAAAATGCAGCAAAGCGGAAAGGTCGTTTTGGGCGTGCGCGATTTCTCATTGCCGTACGTGCCTCGCCGTTCGCGCTTCGGCAACAAGCTTACGTCTCTTATTTTCCGCTTTGCCATCGGACTCAAAATATCCGACACGCAAACGGGTCTGCGCGCGATACCGACAAAGTATCTTGAAAAGATGCTCTCGGTCGCGGGCGACAGATATGAATATGAAACGAATATGCTCTTGAAATTCAAGGACGATTCGATCCCATTTGAAGAAGTCAAGATCACGACCGTCTATATAAACGAAAACGAGACCTCGCATTTCAATCCCGTAAAGGATTCGATAAGAATATACGGTCAGCTTCTCAAATATATCGCAAGCTCCGCCGTTTCGTGGGCAGTCGACGTTATACTTTTCTTCTTGTTCTCGCTCTTTTTCGGCGATTTGCTGGGAGATTATGCCATTGCCGTGTGCACGGTCGGCGCGAGGGTGTTTTCAGCCCTTATCAATTTTCTCATTAACAGCAAACTCGTATTTTCGAGCAAGTGCGGAATGAAAAAATCGTTCAGAAGATATCTTGTTTTGGCGTCGTGCCAGGTATGCGCCTCAATGGGACTTGTCTATCTTTTCACACATCTTGTCGGCAACGACGGCGCGGGAATTTCGACCGTCTTCAAGGTAATAGCCGACACTATCCTTTTCTTGTGCTGCTATAAATTTCAGCAGAATTGGGTCTTTTCTGACAAAAAATAATCGGAGTATTCAGTTATCATGGAAGAAAAATTTGACAAAAAACCGCAGGGCGACAAACGCCCGAGCGCAAAGCGAGCTCCCATTTTCAAAAGCACCGAAAACGGCCCCGACGTTCCCGACTTTGTGCAAAAGCATAAGACGGCCTTTTCGGGCGTTGAAGTAATAAATGAGAAAGCGGAGCAGAGCACGGGCGGAAATTTGAAAGATCACGATATCAAAAAGCCCGAAAAGAAGGTCTCTTTGCCGCCGAAGCTTCCCGCAAGGCCGAAAAAGGCAATAGTCGGCTGCATTATCCGCCGCACTCTTTTGTGCATCGGCGCATTTTTGCTCTTTGTGATCCTCTCTGTCTATGTTTTGGCGTTCTCGATAGCGCACGGCCCGAGCGAGACTATAAGAAACACGCTCGTTATGTCCGCTTTGCAGGCGAGTGCCACGAAGTGGGCACCGGGACTTTTCTTATCGCAAAAGACCGTTGACGAGATCGTTGAAGAAAGCAAAAAGATCGACGTTGATATTATTGACGTCGACGATTACGAGGCAGACGAAAACGAGTGGGATGACGCCATTGACGGCATGAAGCTCATTTATGACAACGGCACTAAATTCAAGGCATACGTGCTTTTGATAAAAGATCCGTCGCGCGTATTTGTCGGTCCGTCTTTCGATTATTCGACTGCTTCATACGGCAAGCGCATTTTTGACGCCTGCCAAGCCGAGGGAGCCGTTGCCGCGATAAACGGCGGCGAATATCCCGACAACGGCTTCGGCACAGGCTCACGTCCCATGGGCATCACCTATTCAAAGGGAAAGCTTGTTTGGAACGATGCCAACAACCGCACCTTTATGGGTTTCGATAACGACAATAAGCTCATTGTAAAAGAGGGACTCACCAAAGCGGAGGGCGAGGCGCTCGGAATTCGTGACGGCGTTTCGTTCAAGACGGGCAATTTGCTTATCGAAAACAAAGACGGCCAAGTGACTTTTCATTACAATTCGGGCGATGACGGCGTGGCGCAGCGCACATCCATCGGTCAGAGAGCCGACGGCACGGTCATTATGATAGTGACTGACGGCAGAACGGCATCTTCGATAGGCGCTACGCGAAACGAGATCATCGATATGATGAAAAAATACGGAGCAGTCACCGCGGGTATGCTCGACGGCGGCTCTTCAAGTATGCTATATTATAATAATTATTACGAAAAATACGGCATCGACACGTCCCGTCTTGACCAGTGGCAGTTAAAGGGACTCGTCAACAAATACAAGGCATTTACAAATCCGCGTTATATGCCCACCTTCTTTATGGTAAAGGAGGAAGCGAAATGATAAAAAAGAAAGCAAAGGGATTATCTCCCTTTTACCGTGTATTCTGGTCGGTAGCGGCGGCGCTTTTGCTGCTGCTCGTTATCGCCGTCGTGCTTTTGCGCTCATTCCTTGCAAATTACGAAAAGGCGCTGCCGAAATATGCGGCGAAAGAGGTTTTTGAAGAGTTGTTCTTATCGGATGACGGATATCAAAAACTCGGTTCTGAAATTCACAAAACGGCGGGAAAATTCGACGGTGATACCGATTTTGCCGCCATGGCGAGCGAAATTCTCTCGGGCAAGGAATTGACATACGGCGAGATCTCGGATGATTTCGGCGACGAAAAAATCGGCTATGCCGTGAGAAACGACGGCCACCGTCTTGCCATTTTCACCCTCAAGCGCAGTGACAAGAAGCTTGCCGGGGGATATTATCAATACGTGCTTGACAGTGTATCCCTGACAAAGAAAGCGGCAGCTTTGGATATAACCGTACCGTCGGGATACGAATTGCGTGTTTCGGGCGAAACGGTAGATGATGGCTATATTTCGGGCGAAAAGACGATATCGGCGGCATCTGAACATTTGCCGGCGGGAGTTTCGCCTCTTGAATACGTGACATACAAGATCGACGGCATTTACGGCACACCGCAGATCGAGGTCTTCGACAAAGACGGCAAGGAATGCGCGGTATCAAAAAAGGACGGCGCATATATCGCCGCTCCCAACGAAAACGAAGCTCTCAAAACCAAGTATTCGGGCTATATCACGGCGGGAGCCAAGGCTTTTGCAACGTATATGCAGAGCGATGCCTCGTTCAATGCGGTAAAGCCGTACCTTATTGCGGGCACGACGTTCTATACGCAAACGTATTACGTCGAGAATTATTTTGTCATCGACCATGACAGTTACAGCTTCGATAACGTATCTGCAAGCGAATTCTATGAATACGATGAAAACACGTTCTCTTGCAGAATAAGCTTCACGCATCTCTTGCACCGCGCGGGACTTGAAGATTACAAAGACTATTTTGACACGACCTTTATTATGAAGAAGGTCGGCGACGGCTATCGCATTTACGATGCCTTCAACAATTAAATCACCATCTGCAAAAATATCCTCTCAGATAACGGGAGGATATTTTTTCGGTTTTTTCAATAAACTTGAATTCTCGGCTAAAGTGTGATAGAATAGGTCGAAATAAAATTCATTCCGCTTTTGCGGAAGGGATACGGAGATATAATGACTAACATTGAAAAATTCCAAGCGGTACTTCCCGAATACGGCGATGCCGCGCTGATAACGAGCGCCGAAAACCAGCTTTATCTCACCGATTTTCCTTTTGAAGACGGCTTTGTGCTCATCACAAAGAAAAACGCATATCTCGTTTGCGATTTCCGTTATATAGAGGATGCAAAGCACGCCGAAAACGGTTGGCAGGCAGTGCTCTTTGCCCCCGGAAAAAGACTTGCAACGGTTTCGGAGCTTTTGGCGAACGAAAACTGCAAGACTTTGGCATTTGAAGACGGCGACGTTTGCGTCGGCGATTTTGAGCTTTTCAAAAAAGCGCTCGGAAACGTTGAATGGTCGCCTCTTGAAAATGCGATGACGGTATTGCGCGAATGCAAAAACGAAGAAGAGGTATCGAGGATCAAAGAGGCGCAGAGAATAACCGATGCCGCTTTTCAATACATTTTGGGCAGGATCAACCCCTCTATGACCGAAACGGACGTGGCGCTTGAACTTGAATACTATATGCGCCAGCACGGCGGACAGAGTGCCGCTTTTCAGACCATTGCCATTTCGGGCGATGCCACGAGCGTGCCTCACGGCGTACCGAAGCCGAGAAAACTTCAGCCCGGCTTTTTGACGATGGATTTCGGTTGTCAGTATAAAGGCTATAAATCGGATATGACGCGCACCATCGTTATCGGCAAAGCGACCGATGAGATGAAAAGGGTTTACAATACCGTGCTCACGGCACAAAGCGCCGTTTTGCAGGTCATCTCGGAGGGATGCGACTGTATGGAAATGGATAAGGTCGCGCGCGATATCATTAACAATGCGGGTTACGAGGGCTGTTTCGGCCACGGCCTCGGTCACGGTGTCGGAGTGCTTATTCACGAAAGCCCCAACCTCTCGCCCCTGACCAAAAACAAGAAACTTGCTCCCGGCAACGTTGTTACCGTTGAGCCCGGTATTTATCTCGAGGGCAAATTCGGTGTAAGGATCGAAGATATGGTCATCGTCGGCAACGGTTGTGCCGAGGATATCACCGAAAGTCCCAAGGATTTGATAGAAATTCTTTGATTTTCGCCCATATTTACGTGCATTTTTCAAAATACTATTGAAAAATGCGCGAATATGGTATAAAATATAGTGTAATATTTTAATCAAAATTATGATATACCGTTTACGGTAAAAGGAGATTTTATGGTAGTAGCAGGCGATTTCAAAAACGGAATCACATTTGAAATGGACGGCAACGTTCTTCAGGTCGTTGAATTCCAGCACGTAAAACCGGGTAAGGGCGCAGCATTCGTCCGTACCAAACTTAGAAACGTAATTACCGGTGCCGTAACTGAAAAGACTTTCAACCCCACCGATAAATTCCCCCCTGCCGTCGTTGAACGCAAGGAAATGGTTTATTCCTATAATGACGGTGACCTTTATTATTTCATGGATCAGGAAACTTTCGATATGATCCCCTTAAATGCAGATAAGCTCGGCGACAACTTCAAATTTGTCAAAGAGAATATGATCTGCCGCGTTGTATCTTTCAAGGGCAACGTATTCGCAGTAGAGCCCCCCATCTTCGTTGAGCTCGAAGTAACCGATACCGAGCCCGGCTTCAAGGGCGATACGGCTACCGGCACGACCAAACCCGCAACTCTTGAAACGGGCGCCATCGTTAAGGTCCCGCTCTTTATCGATATCGGCACCAAGATCAGAATCGATACCAGAACGGGCGAATATCTTGAACGCGCATAAATAAATACGGGAGGTTTTTGATATGACACTCACTGAAAAGGTTTCTTATCTCAAAGGCTTGATGGAAGGTATGTCTTTTGACAAAACTTCAAACGAGGGCAAGGTCATTGCCGCTATGGCAGACATCCTTGACGACCTCGCTATGACCGTTTCCGATTTGGATGATGAGGTCGGCACTCTCAACGACTACATCGAAGAGATCGACGAAGACCTCGGCGCAGTTGAAGAAGAAGTTTTCGAGTGCTGCGATGATGATTGCGACTGCTGCGATGACGATGACTGTGATTGCTGCGATTGCGATGACGACGTTATCGAGGTAGAATGTCCTAACTGCGGCGAAACTGTATTCTTCGATGAATCGATCGATCCCGAACATCTTGTTTGTCCTGCTTGCAACAAGGAGTTCAGCTGCATTTGTGACTGCTGCGATTGCGACGATGACGAATGCGACTGCGGTTGCTGCGACGAAGAAAAATAAGTTTGTATGATCATTAAGGGATTGCGGAGGGCTTCTTCGCAATCCTTTTATATTTGAGGATATATCACGTAATGAAAGATCTTATAATTTTTGACCTTGACGGAACACTTGCCGACACCACCGACGGCTTGGGACTTGCAATGGTGCAAATGCTTGAAAAACTGAAACTGCCCGGCAGAAGCAGAGAAGAGCTCTGCTCATTTATCAGCTACGGCGCGCGCGACTTCGTTTGCCATTGCCTGCCAAGCGGCTACTGCGACGGCATCGACGGCTCAAAAAAACTCGACGACGCCTGTGAGATGTATCTCGGCTTTTATCTTGACAGCTGCGACAAGGATACTTTTCTTTACGACGGCATTTATGAGCTTCTGACAAAGCTGAAAAGCGAGGGATATAAGATGGCGGTCTTGTCGAACAAGCCCTATCCTTTCACCGCCAAGATCATACAAAAGCTGACGCCCGATATGTTCGATTACGTTTTGGGCATCGTATCGGAGCCGCCGAAGCCGGATCCCTATTGCGCAAATCTCATCGCACATAAGCTCGGCTATTCAAATGAAAACACCATAGTGATCGGCGATTCCACGCTCGATTATCTGACGGCGAAAAATTCAAATATGAAGCACATCTGCGTCACTTACGGTTTCAGAAGCGAAGAGGAATTAAGGGCGGTCGGCGCTACGAATTTAGTCCACTCACCGAATGAACTTTATGATGCGATAAAATCACTCGAATAAAAAAGACGGACCTTGCGGTCCGTCTTTTTTATTAAAAAGCGGGGGAACGTATTACAGCACTTTCGATAAGAAATCGACAGTGCGCTGATTTTTCGGATGCTCGAAGATGTCGCAGGGCGCGCCCTCTTCGGTGATCTTGCCGTTGTCGACAAAAAGCACGCGGTCAGAAACTTCCTTTGCAAAGCCCATTTCGTGCGTGACCACGACCATCGTCATACCGCCCTTTGCAAGGTCTTTCATTACCGATAAGACCTCGCCGACCATTTCGGGGTCGAGTGCCGACGTCGGCTCGTCAAAGAGCATGACCTCGGGCTCGTTGCAAAGCGCTCTTACAATGGCGATCCTCTGCTTTTGTCCGCCCGAGAGCTGCATGGGATATGCCGAAGCTCTGTCGGCAAGTCCTACCTTTGTCAGCAGTTCAAGCGCTTTGGCGTTTGCCTCCTCTTTCGACTTTTTGAGCAGCTTTATGGGGGCAAGAGTCAGATTTTGAAGCACCGTCATATTCGGAAAAAGATTGAAATGCTGAAAAACCATTCCCATTTTACGGCGATGCAGATTTATGTTTGTCTTGGGGTCAAGGATGTTTACACCGTCAAATTCGATGATGCCCGACGTGGGTTTTTCCATCAAATTCAGCGAGCGCAAAAACGTCGATTTGCCGCTGCCCGAAGGACCTATGACGGTGACGACTTCGTTTTTCTTAATGTCGGTCGTTATGCCGTTGAGCGCTTTGATCGTGCCGTTTTTATAATAGACGCACAGATCCTTTACGCTGATAAGAGCATTATCGTTCATTACCGCGCAGCCTCCTTTCGAGTTTTCCGACGAGCCAGGTCAGAATCACGACAAATACAAGATAGATGACGGCTACCGCCAAAAGCGGCATAAATGCCGAGAAGGTGCGTCCGCGGATCAAGTCGCCCGCCTTTGCAAGATCCATGATACCGACGTATCCGGCAATGGACGTTTCCTTGATAAGCACGATGAATTCGTTGCACAGAGTCGGAAGCACGACCTTGAACATCTGCGGTACGATGACGTAGCGCATCGTTTGGATGTAGTTGAAGCCGAGGCTTCTGCCTGCCTCGAACTGTCCTGCGTCAATGGACATAATGCCGCTGCGGAAAATTTCCGCTACGTACGCACCGGAGTTTAGACCGAATGCGATCATGGCAACGGGCAGACCGTCATAGATCTTTGTGAAAATCACAAAATAGCAAATGAGAAGCTGAACTACGACAGGAGTGCCTCTTATTACGGTGAGGTAAAGCTTGCAAATGAAATTTGCAATGGAAAAAAGCGCATATAAAAACGGATCTTTCGCCTTGACGTCGTCTTTTGTTTTGTCAAAGGAAGAACGCACACCGGCGATGATTATGCCGATGACGATACCGATGATGAGCGCCACCGCCGTTATTTCAAGCGTGGCGACGATGCCGTCTAAAAGCCATTTCCAACGACCTCCGTCAATGAAATTCAATTTGAATTCATCGGCAAAATCGGCAAAAAATTTATTGAGACTATTCAGCACACTTACTCCTTTCAACGCCAAAGCAGGGCAGGATTATCCTGCCCTGTATTTTGTTGTGTTTGCCGATGATCATTTCGAGGGGATGTATTTCTCGATGATCTCATCGAGTGTTCCGTCGGCTTTGAGCTCCGCAAGAGCCTTGTTGATGTCGGCAAGAAGCTCGGTCTTTTCTTTTGAAATTGCGATCGCGTAATCTTCTTCGGTATAAGCGCCGTCGAGGATCTTAAGACCTTCATTTGCGCCAACGAACGACTTTGCAGGTTCGTTATCGATTATAACGCAGGTAACTTTGTCGGTCAAAAGCGCCTGAACTGCTTCTGCGCCGTTCTTGAAACGTACGACGTTTTCTTCGCCGAAGCCCCAGTCAACAGGATCTGATGAAGCATAGATATCACCGGTTGTGGTCTCCTGAACGCCGATCTTTATGCCTTCGACAACGCCCGTGGGGTTGCCGTCGTCATCAAAGCCGGTGTAGAAATCTTCGTATGACGTATAGGTGCTGTCTTCTTTTACGATGACTGCCTGAATGCCGGTAGCATAAGAATCGGAGAAGTTGACGTTTTTAAGTCTGGCTTCGGTAACGGTCATACCGGCAACGCCGATATCATATTTGCCGGTCTGAACACCGCTTATGATGGAGTTGAATTCGGTATCGATGATCTCAAGCTTCATGCCGAGCTTTTCGGCGATCTTTTCGGCGATCTCGGCGTCAATGCCGACGATCTTGTCGCCATCCATAAATTCATAAGGAGGGAAAGCTGCGTTTGTTGCCATGATGAGAGTTTTTTCTTCTTTTTTGGTGCATGATGCCAAAGAAATTACGATGAGCATCAAAGAAAGAAAGATGAGTGCAAATTTTTTCATTTTGTTTTACCTCGTTTTTTTTAATAAAGTTTTGGTTTACGTGAGTCATTCTATCACCGAGATTTTGATTTGTCAATAGGAAAATTAAAAAATATTCAAAAAAATCGAATATTTTTGCAAAAATATTCAAAAAACGAATAAAATATGCGAATATGCGCTGTTTTTATACATAAACCCGAAAAGCAACTTGAAAAAGTGAGCGGTTTTTGCTAAAATAAATATGAATTTTAATGCGGAGAATTTCAAAATGAACAAAAAAGTCAATATCGGAACGGAATTTTTGCCGCTCTCGAAAAAAGATATGGAAGAGCGCGGATGGGATAGACCCGACTTTGTTTACGTTACGGGCGATGCCTATGTAGACCATCCCTCTTTCGGCGTTGCCATAATTTCGCGCGTGCTCGAAAATGCGGGCTATCGCGTTGCCATATTGTCGCAGCCCGATTACCGCTCGAAAGATGCCTTTACGGAATACGGCTGCCCGAAACTCGGCTTTTTGGTGACTGCCGGAAATATCGATTCCATGGTCGCGCACTATACGGTATCAAAAAAGCGCCGCAGTTATGACTATTATTCTCCCGGCGGAAAAATGGGCGCGCGTCCCGACAGAGCCGTTATCGTCTATTGCAACAGAATACGTGAGGCTTACGGCGCCGTTCCGATAATTATAGGCGGTCTTGAAGCCTCGCTCAGAAGATTTGCCCACTATGATTATTGGGATGACAAAGTCCGCCGCAGTGTGCTTGTCGATTCCAAAGCGGATATTCTGACATACGGTATGGGAGAAAAGATCATTCTGCGCTTGGCAGAGCTTTTATCAAAGGGCATACCCGTTCGCAAGATACGCGCCGAAAGAGGCACTTGCTATCTTTGCGACAAAGACGATAAGGTGAATTTTCCCGTTGCCGATGAGTTCGATTTTAACCGTTTGAAAACGGATAAAGAAGAATACGCACGCGCATTTTCGGTGCAATATAAAAACCAGGACGCCATAAGCGGCAAAGCCATCGTCGAATATTACGACAACAAAAAGCTCGTTCAAAATCCGCCCATGCCGCCGCTTGAAAGAGAGGAACTCGATAAGGTCTATTCTCTGCCTTATATGAGAGATTATCATCCGTCTTATGAAAAAGCGGGCGGCGTACCCGCCATCGACGAGGTGAAATTTTCGATCACGCATAACAGAGGCTGCTTCGGCGCCTGTAACTTCTGCGCACTCGCCTTTCACCAGGGCAGGACCGTGCGTTCAAGAAGCGAAGAAAGCGTTATTGAGGAGGCAAAACTCATAGCGGATATGCCCGACTTTAAGGGGTATATCCATGACATCGGCGGCCCCACCGCAAACTTTCGCTATCCCGCCTGCGAAAAGCAGAAGACCGAGGGCGTCTGCACAAACCGCAAGTGTCTGTCTCCGCGTCCATGCAAAAATCTGACAGTCGATCACAGTGAATATATGCACATGATCTATGAGGTAGAAAAAATACCGAAGATCAAAAAGGTGTTCATACGCTCGGGCATTCGGTTTGACTATCTTATATATGATAAAAATGAAGATTTCTTCAAAAAGCTTGTGCGCGACAACGTCAGCGGACAGTTAAAGGTCGCGCCGGAGCATTGCTCCGACAACGTGCTTTGCTATATGGGCAAGCCGTCGTTCGACGTCTATCGCACTTTCCGCCACCGCTTTTTCGAGATAACAAAAGAATGCGGCAAGGAGCAGTATCTTGTGCCCTATCTTATGTCGAGCCATCCCGGCAGCACCCTTGCGGATGCCGTAAAATTGGCGCTGTATCTTAAAAAAGAGGGCTATCAGCCCGAACAGGTGCAGGATTTTTATCCCACTCCGGGCACGGCATCGACCGTTATGTATTATACCGGCATCGACCCGCTTTCGGGCAAAAAAGTATACGTCTGCACCGATTATCACGAAAAACAGCTCCAAAGGGCGCTGCTTCAATATTCGCGTCCCGCGAATGCCGATCTTGTCAGAGAGGCGCTCATAAAAGCGGGCAGAGAAGATCTTATCGGCAACACAAAAGAGTGTCTTGTCAAGCCGGAAGCGGCAATAAGACCCAAGACGGCAAATCGCCGTGCGCAGGGAAAGACGGCAAACGCACGCGGCTATGATAAGAAAAACGTTGGCCGCAAAAGGAGAAAAAATAATGGCAGAACTTAAAACGGGAATTATGGGCAAAGAAACGGTAAAGGTCGCAAAGGAGAATACGGCAAGCACCGTGGGAAGCGGACTTTTGCCCGTTTTTGCCACACCGTCAATGATCGCGCTTATGGAAAAAACGGCATCTGAAAGCGTCGCCCCTTATCTTGAAGAGGGGCTCGGCACCGTCGGCACGCATATAGACGTTATGCACACGTCAGCAACTCCGCTCGGAATGGAAATCGTGTGCCAAAGCGAGCTTATCGAGATCGACGGCAGACGTCTTGTCTTTTCCGTTGTCGCTTTTGACGAGTGCGGAGAAATCGGAAAAGGCACTCACGAGAGGTTCATTATCAATAATGAAAAGTTTCTTGCAAAGGCAGTTTCCAAAAAAGAAAGCAAAAATAACAAAAACGGATAAGAATTTTGGCAAAAACAGTTGACTTGACGCAGAAGCTGTGCTACAATAAGCGATAGCGAATCGGCAATCTGGGTGTGGCGCAGTTGGTAGCGCGCTACCTTGGGGTGGTAGAGGCCGCAAGTTCAAGTCTTGTCACTCAGACCATAAAAAGAGTCATATAGGCAAAGCCTATATGACTCTTTTTATTATTATAGAATGCAAAGACTTGAAAGCCGGAATAGGTGACAGTCCGGTGGACTGTCACCCCGGCGTGTTCAAAGAAAGTGCGAAGCACTTTCGAGATACTGAAAAGTCAGATATCACAAAAATGATATAGGCAAAGCCTATATGACTCTTTTTATTATTATAGAATGCAAAGCGAATGAACTCCCGCAGGTCGTTCTTTCTCGGAAGAACGCTAAAAGCGTTCGTCCAATCGCCGAAAAGCGTATAATATCGGCTAAATCATTGATTTTACTACACTTATTATGATATTTCAGCTTTGGAATGAGACGGAGAAAATCATGTCGATAATATTTAACGAAAGCAAAAAACAATATTATCTCGGCACCGAAAACACATCGTATGTAATAGAGCTTTTAGACGGAGCCGTACCTCTTCACAGATACTACGGCAAAGCGCAAAAAGATATTCCGCTACTGACCGATTCAAACGTCGACTATAATGTTGCATACTGCGTTGAAAATACCTGTGTGCCCTGTGCGCGCCAAACGGCAACTCTGCCGCTCGAATATCCCGTCTTCGGCACGGGAGATCTGCGCACACCGGCGATCTTTGTGAAATTTGCAGACGGAAGCGGCATTGTCGAGCCCGAATACGTTTCGCACAAGATAATCAAAGGCAAGCCGCAGATTTGCGGTATGCCGTCGTCATATTCGCAAAATGACGCCCAAACGCTCGAGCTCGTTTTGGAAGATAAGATCTCGAAATTGACGGTAGTGCTTTTTTATACGGTATTTGAAAAATACGACGTCATCACAAGAAGCGTCAAGGTGATAAATAACGGCGAATGCCCCTTTGAAATAAACAAAATAGCAAGCGCAAGCATCGATTTTCCCGATTCATCGCTTGAAATGCTCCATCTTCCCGGTCAATGGGCAAGAGAGCGCCATATCGAGAGGGTAAAACTGCCGCACGGCATAACGACTTTCGATTCAAAGGGCGGCGCCTCGGGGCATAAAGATAATCCGTTCGTTGCCTTTTGCTCTCCGCTCACCGTGCCGCAAAAAAGCATATCGTTTGATATTACGATCTCCCAAATGCTCGATGCGGAAACGGCATATTCGCGCACGCTTTTGTTCTCTATGCGCACAAGGTCGTTTTTGCAAAGACAGTTCGCCTTATCGCCGATAAATTCAAAATCCGTGACGGGAGCGCCGAGATCGATATATTTTTGCATTTTATTTTCTCAAAGCTTTTCGATTATTTTGTTTGCCGTTTCAAGGCAGGAAACAGACGCAGATTCAAGCTCGGCGAAAAATCCTGCGGCGCCGTCGGAAAGACCGTCGGAGACTGCCTTAAAGAGGATGCAGGGGATGCCGTTTGCTTCACACGTCAAAACGATGCCAGCCGATTCCATATCGCAGATATCTCCGCCGAAGGTATCGTGCAGATATGCTTTTTCTTCTGCGGTAGATATGAATTTATCGCCCGAACAACAAACGGCAGAGGGCAACTTTTCTATGGCTTGTGCGGAATCGAAAAGCTGCCTATCAGTCTCTAAAAAGATAGAATCGTGACCTTCGACCTGACCGACTGAAAGATCCAAAAACTCCGAGCAGTCGTATTTATAGTGAACGACTTTTGAAACGAGGCAGAGCTTTTGCTTTTTCATATCGGAGGTAAGTCCGCCGACAACACCGAAGTTGATGATGAGCGAAACGCCGAATTTCGTTATGAGATATTGCGTGCCCGAAGACGAGGCGATCTCGCCCATACCGCATTTCAGTATATATATTTCGGCATTTTCCGTTTCGGTTTTCAAGATCTTATAGCCCGAAGGTCCCGAAAGCTCGGTGACATCGGAGAAAACTTTATATACGGCATCGATCTCGATGGCGACCAAAATGCCGATCTTCTTTTTTGTGTCTGGCATATAAATACCGCCTTTTGCTTTTGATATACATTTATTATATAGTAATATACTTTCCGTGTCAACGCGGAGATCTTTTGCATAAATATTCCGTTTTAGGGGGTATTTTCATTAAAATATTTAATTTTGCACTTGCAAAATCGCAAAAAATCGCATATTATATATTATATAGTATTATAGTATAGTTGTCATTCACCCAAAATTTTAAGCGCATTTTTATATAAGATCATTTCTTTTTCTTCGCTTTCGAGCGGAAGAGCGTTAAAATAGTCAAGATCTTTTTTGGGATCGCTCCACGGTGAGTCGGAGGCAAAAAGTATCTTATCTGCCCCGTGCGTTTTGATGATCTTCAAAAGCAGGTCTTTGTCTATTTTGCGAAGCGAGCAGGAAAGATCGAAATATACGGGTTTTCCGACAAGCAGTCTTTGCGTTTCTTCCCACATGAAGTTTGCGCCGATGTGCGCCAATACCAAGTGAGGCTTTGCGTTTTCCGCTCCCGCTTTGGCAAGCAGCGAAAGAATACCCACGGGCGTACAGTGAACGCAGTCGGGCGAGAGGGGATCTTTGCCCGAGTGAGTGACTACATACAAATCGTTTTTTATACATTCCGATAAGATCACGGCATAGCGTTCATCTTCGATGAACGCCCCTTGATAATCGGGGTGTATCTTCACTCCGCGCAGGCCGAGAGATTTTATGTGTTTTATCTTTTCGGGTATGTTTTCACATTCGGGGTGGATGCCGCCGAACGAGCGCAGTCTTTTTTCGCGGCAAAGCTCTTTTGCAAAAGCGTTTACCGTTTCAAATTGAGAGGGCTTTGTCACCACGGGCAAAATTACCGACAGATCTATTCCGTCCTTTTCCATTTTTGAAATGAGCCCCGCTTTCGTGCCGTCTGTGTCTGCCCGCGTGCCCGATATTTCTTCAAGTTTTTCTATCGTTCTCTTTGCAATGGCATCGGGAAAGATATGCGTATGAAAATCAATAACCATTTTTACAGCTCCTTTTCGGATAAAAAGACGATATCTTTATATCCGACCGAAATATTATAACATCGCGCGATAAATAGCGCAAGAAAAATTGCAAAAGTCAGGAGATTCAAGCAAATGAAACAGTTGATGATAGGAAATGAAGCCGTTGCAAGAGGCCTTTGGGAGGGCGGATGCGAGGTCGTATCGAGCTATCCCGGTACGCCGTCAACAGAAATAACCGAGTTCTTTTCGGGATATTCCGACGCGTACAGCGAGTGGGCTCCCAACGAAAAAGTCGCAATGGAGGTCGCGTTCGGCGCGTCTTTGGCGGGCAAAAGATCTGCCTGCGCCATGAAGCACGTCGGTCTTAACGTCGCCGCCGATCCGCTTTTCACTCTTTCCTATACGGGTGTTACGGGCGGCATGGTCGTCTGTGTTGCCGATGACCCCGGTATGCACTCATCGCAGAACGAGCAGGATTCGCGCCATTATGCGATAGCGGCAAAGCTGCCTATGCTCGAGCCGGCAAATTCAGCGGAAGCGCTTTTGTTTGCCAAAACGGCATTTGAACTTTCAGAAGAATACGACACACCCGTATTTTTGCGTATGTGCACGAGGATCGCGCATTCACAGAGCCTTGTGGAGCTCGGCGAGCGCAAGATCCCCGAAAAGAAAGAATACATAAAAAACGGCGCAAAATATATTATGACGCCCGCCAATGCCATAAAGCGCCATCCTCT
>JAGAFQ010000022.1 GCA_017612495.1 Clostridia bacterium | reverse complement strand
GGAAGGATCAACCACATACTCGACTTCAAATGTTTTGTAATCGGTAGTTGCAAGAAGTTTCTCTTCGATCTTCTTCTTTTGCTGATCTGTAACGGGAAGCGCAGATGATACCTTTGCCGTTCCAATATTCTTGTATTCTTTTACCAAAGAAATAAAGTAATCAAAAATCTCTTCAAAGGCACTGTTTCGATCCTTCTGGGTAACTATGGATAACAAAGTCGAAATGGGCGGCACAAAAATCGGTATCATCACATCGGGCGCACCCTATAACTATGTCAAAGAGGTGTTCGGCGACGGTGTTTCGGTCTTGAAGCTCGGCATGATAAATCCTCTGCCCGAAAAGCTTATTCGTGATTTTGCAAGCAAGGTCGATAAGCTTTACGTTGTCGAAGAACTCGACGGCATCATCGAAAATCATTGCAAGAGCATCGGCGTATCGGTCGTGGGCAAAGAACTTTTCGGCTATCTCGGCGAATTTTCGCAGAAGACGGTCGCCGAAAAATTCGGCTTGAAGGCAAAAGAGACGGTTTGCGCCGACAGCGAAATACCCGCGCGTCCTCCCGTTATGTGCGCAGGCTGCCCTCACAGAGGAATGTATTACGTTTTGGCAAAGAACAAAATAAGAGTGCTCGGCGACATCGGCTGCTATACTCTGGGCGCACAGCCTCCGCTTTCGGCACTTGATTCAACGCTTTGCATGGGCGCTTCCGTATCGGGACTCCACGGCTTTAATAAGGCGCTCGGCGGCGATTCGCAAAAGAACACGGTCTGCGTGATAGGCGATTCGACCTTTATGCATTCGGGAATGACGGGACTTGCGAACATCGCTTATAACGGCTCGAATTCGACCGTCATCATCCTTGATAACTCCATTACGGGTATGACGGGACATCAGCAGAATCCGACGACGGGATATAACATCAAGGGCGATCCCGCCGCAAAGATAGATTTGGAAGCGCTCTGTCACGTTCTCGGCATAAAGAGCGTGCGAGTGGTCGATCCTTATGACCTTTCGGAATGTGAAACGGCAATAAAAGAAGAGCTTGCCAAAGACGAGCCCTCGGTCATCATCTCGCGCCGTCCCTGCGCTTTGCTCAAATACGTAAAGCCGAAGAAAGCGCTTTCTGTCAACACGGATAAATGCCGCGGATGCAAAAAATGTATGGGTCTCGGCTGCCCCGCGATCAGCTTCAAGAACAAAAAAGCCGTGATCGACGCGACACTTTGCGTCGGCTGCGGCGTATGCAAACAACTTTGTGCTTTCGGTGCAATGGAAAGCGAGGAAGATAACAAATGAAACAGACAAGCATTATGATAGTCGGCGTCGGCGGACAGGGAAGCTTATTGGCGAGCAAGCTGCTCGGCGGACTTTTGGTGGACGCAGGATACGACGTCAAGGTATCGGAGGTGCACGGAATGAGCCAAAGAGGCGGCTCGGTCGTCACCTACGTCAAATACGGAGACGAGGTATTTTCTCCCATCGTCTGCGACGGCGAGGCGGATATCATCATATCCTTTGAAAAGCTTGAAGCGGCAAGATATGCAAAATGCCTCAAAAAAGGCGGTACCATCGTTGTCAATGCTCAAATGATAGATCCCATGCCCGTCATCACCGGTGCGGTATCGTATCCCGATAATATTCTTGACGAGCTTTCAAAAAAGGGCGTTGCAATAGATGCCGTAGATGCTTTGGAACTTGCCATGAAAGCGGGCAGCGCAAAGGCTGTAAACATCGTGCTTTTGGGAGTTGCCGCAAAATATTTCGACATTCCTTTCGAGCGTTGGGAAGACGCGATAAAGAAGAGCGTTAAGCCTGCATTCGTCGAGCTCAATCAAAAAGCGTTCAAGCTCGGATATGAGCATTGATCGCAAAACGTTTAAGGAGAACATCTGTGAAATATTATCAGTATGAGATCGAAACTGCTTCACGCGACGAGATAAGCGCCATACAAAGTGAGCGCCTTGTCAAAACGGTGCGCAGAATATATGATAACGTTCCGCTGTATCGCAAGAGAATGGAAGACAGCGGAGTTTGCCCCGACGATATCAAGTCGATCGAGGATATCGAAAAACTCCCTTTCACAAGCAAGCAGGACCTAAGAGATACATATCCTTTCGGTATGTTTGCCGTGCCGCAGAGCGAAGTGGTCAGGCTTCACGCCTCAAGCGGAACTACGGGCAAGCAGATCGTTGTGGGCTATACGCAAAACGACCTTGATATTTGGGCGGATATTTGCGCCCGCGCTCTTGCCGCTATCGGCGCGACAAAAGAGGACCGCGTGCAGATCGCATACGGTTACGGCCTTTTCACCGGCGGCCTCGGCATCCACGGCGGCTCGCAAAGGCTCGGATGCGCGACCATTCCGATATCGAGCGGCAACACCGCAAGACAGCTCACCGTAATGCAGGATTTCGGCGTGAGCGTGCTTGCCTGCACACCGTCTTACGGTATGTATCTTGCCGAAAGCGCAAAAAAAGAGGGAATAGATACAAATAAGCTCCCGCTTCGTGCCGGAATTTTCGGTGCAGAGCCATGGACGGAGGAAATGAGAGCGCAGATCGAAAAGTCGCTCGGCATCAAAGCATACGATATTTACGGGCTCACCGAGATAATGGGGCCCGGCGTCGCTTATGAATGTGAGTGCCAGAACGGTATGCACGTAAACGAAGACCACTTCATCATTGAGATAATCGACCCCGAGACCGGCAAACACGTGCCCGACGGCGAAAAGGGCGAGATCGTTTTCAGCGCGATAAGCAAAGAGGCGTTTCCGATCCTGCGCTTCCGCACCAAGGATATAGGCGTCATTACGCACGAAAAATGCGCCTGCGGACGCACGTTTGTGCGTATGTCAAAGCCGATGGGCAGAACAGACGATATGCTCATCATACGCGGCGTAAACGTTTTTCCGAGTCAGGTCGAGACCGTGCTTTTGCAAAACGGCTATCAGCCTAACTATCAGATCTTGGTAGATAGAGAGGGCTTGCTCGACACACTCGAGGTGGCAGTCGAATTTCCGCCCGAAAGATTTACCGACAAGGTCTCGGAGATCAGCCGTATGGAAAAAGAACTCGCAAATAAGCTAAAATCACTTCTCGGCGTTGCGGCAAAGGTGTCACTTGTGACTCCCGGAACCATCGAACGCTCGGAGGGTAAAGCAAAAAGAGTAGTCGACAAACGCAAACTTTGATAGGGGGTAAACGATCATGGCGATCCGTCAGTTATCAGTTTTTCTTGAAAACCGTCCGGGCAAGCTTGCCTCAGTCACGAGGGTGCTCGCCGCCGAAAAGATAAATCTTCGCGCGATGTCTCTTGCCGAAGCACCCGATTTTGGCATAGTCAGACTTATTCCCGAAAACATTGACAAAGCGGAAAAAATACTGAAAGAGCGCGGATTTTTGGTAAAGCAGAACCACGTTGTTGCCGCCGTTATCGACGACAAGCCCGGCGCCCTCGATTATGCGGTGAATCTTCTTGCCGAAAACGGAATGAATATGGAATATATGTATGCGTTTTTGTCTCCCTCGAAAGACCATGCGTGCATGGTCATCCGCGTTGACAATAATGCCGAAGCGGAAGAGATCTTGAACAAAAACGGCATCACACTCATAAACGAGGCACAACTCGGAATATAAAATAAAAAAATAAAAATATAAAAAAATAAAAGCGCTTTGCGAATGCCACGGGTTGGT
>JAGAFQ010000021.1 GCA_017612495.1 Clostridia bacterium | reverse complement strand
TATCTGAAAGTCCCGTCTTTATCGTCAGACGAATATAAGAAAGCCGAAAATCTTCATCAGATCTTCGAGGGTGGAACCGAACTGATAATATTCGATGCCGAAAACAAAAAATATCTCAAATCGACTGTCGGCATAGATTGGAACGAAAAGATCAAAGATCAGTTTTCAAAAATACTCGGAAAAGATAACGTCGTCGAAAGATGAATGTTTGACTTATTCACAATTTTGTTGTAAAATATTGCATTGATGGCGCTGTGCCATATTGCAAGATACGAAAGGCTGTAAAATGGAAAAAAAGAAAAACGGATCATTTGACCTTACCAAGCGCAAAACGGCAAGTATCAAGGGCGGGGCAAAGAGATCCGACAAAAAGAAAAATTCAAGATTTTGGTATTGGTTTTGGATGAGTGTCCTCACCGTCTTCTTGATCGGCTTCATCTGCTCGATCATAATAGTCGGTGCGTTCGCTTTGTATGTAGCCAACTATATCGATGCCGAGATCGATATCGACTTTTTGAGCACCAACCAGGCGCAGACGACAAAACTGTACTATATGGACTATTCGACCGATCCCTCCGGTGTGCCCGTTGAGATCGAAGATCAGCGCCTTTACGGCTCCGAAAACAGAACGTGGGTGAATATTTCCGATATTCCGCTTATGACTCAAGAGGCGTTCACTTCCATTGAGGACCACCGTTTCCGCACGCACGGCGGTGTTGACTGGTTCAGAACTGCCACCGCCACCTTCGGCTATTTGACCGGCCTTTCCGGCTACGGCGGCTCCACCATCACGCAGCAGCTCGTCAAGAACCTCACCGATGATACCGAGGTAACACCTCAAAGAAAAATAAAAGAGATCCTTTGCGCCCTCAACATCGAGAGCAAAAAGTCAAAGGACGAAATTCTCGAAATGTACTTAAATACCGTTTATCTCTCCCAGGGATATTACGGCATACAGACGGCGGCAAGAGGATATTTTGACAAGGACGTGAGCGAGCTTAACCTTGCCGAATCGGCAACTCTTGCGGCTATCCTCAAATCCCCCACCAAATACGATCCCATCTTGAACTACGAAAACAATAAAAAACGCCGCGGCGACGTTCTTTTCCGTATGTGGGAACTCGGCAAGATCTCCGAAGAAGAGATGATCGAATATGCCGATATGGATCTTGAAATACAAAGAAAGCAGGTCACGAGCCAGGGTACGAACTCGTGGTTTACCGATACCGTCATCGACGACGTCATCGAAGATATAATGGATAGATTCGGCTATTCCTACCTTGCGGCGAGCCAATACCTCTATACGCAGGGACTTTCGATATACACCACGATGGATCCCGAGATACAAAATATACTCGAAGAGGTATATACCAACGAAGAAAACTTCCCCAAAGAGCAGAGCATCGTTAAGCCCGATTCCGCAATGGTCGTTTTGAATCCGCAAAACGGCGATATCGTAGGCATCGTCGGCGGCAGAGGCGAAAAAACGGGCGACAGAATTTTCAACTGTGCCACGATGGCAAAGCGCTCACCCGGTTCATCCATCAAGCCCATAACCGTTTACGGGCCCGGCATTGAATCCGGTGTTATCACATACGGCACCGTGCTTGACGACTCCCCTTTCAAATTCTATAAAAACGGCTCATATTGGCCGAGCAACTATCCTAACGTGTTCTACGGTCTTACCACCGTCGCCGACGGTTTGCAGCGTTCCGCCAACACCATCGCCATAAAGGTGCTTGACCGCGTAGGCACGCAAAATTCCTATAATTTTGCAAAATATAAAGCAGGTCTTGAATATCTCACCGACGAATACATCTTGGCTGACGGAACTGTCAAGAGCGACGTTGACTATGCTCCTTTGGGACTCGGCGCAACGACGGTCGGTGTCACTGTCGAACAAATGGCATCTGCATATACGATGTTTGCCAACAACGGCATATATTCAAAATCGCGCACCTATACGAAGATACTCGATAAAAACGGCGATATCCTCATCAGCAACGACGTTGACAGCAATATCGTTTTGAGCGAAGAGACCGCGTCCATTATGACCAAGATGATGCAAAACGTTGTCAATTACGGTACCGCGACTGCCGTTTCTTTGCGCTATTCCATGGATGTTGCCGGCAAGACCGGTACCGCCGATTCCGATACAGACCGCTGGTTTGTCGGCTATACGCCCTATTACGTCGGCGCTATCTGGTTCGGATACCGTGAAAACAAAACGCTCAGCAACTACTCATACAGCCCCCATTTGAAGCTTTGGGACCTTGCCATGACCAAGATACACCAAAAGTATATCGACGCGGCAAAAAGCGGCGGCGAGCCTCTCAAAAAATTCGAGCTTGCTCCCGGTGTCGTTACCGCGACTTATTGCAAAGATTCGGGAAAACTGCTTTGCGAGGCGTGCTCGCACGATCCGCGCGGCAGCCGCGCACAAACGGGATATTTCACCGCATCTACGGTGCCGACCGAAACCTGCGACTGCCATGTACTCGTCAATTACGATACCACAGTCGGCGGCGTTGCATGCTCTACGTGCCCGTCGACCACAAAGGTCGCGCTCATCCGCGAAGAAAGCCGCAATTTCCCGGTGCAGCTGCCTATCGTAGATGCGCAGTACGTTTACCGTCAGCTTCCGAAATTCGCCGTTCCGTCTATGTCATCGACCGTGCCTTATTTCCAATCGATTTTGGAAGACGGCGTGTATGTCGGAACGAGCCAGGTGGCAAATCCCTATAACCGTTTCTGCTATCAGCATTATACACACGGCGCAAGTCTGGGCAACCTTGTTGATACCACTTACGTGCCCGATCCCACGCCGTCGAGCGATACACCGCAGTCGAGCGATACACCGCAATCAAGCGATACACCGCAGTCAAGCGATACACCGCAGTCGAGCGGATATATCATAATAGATGATAACCCAGGCGGTCACAATCCCCGAAAAGGACTTTGGGACAGGTAAAAATTTCCACTGATAGAAATTTAATAAATGCTTATAATAATAGAGAAGTTTCCAAACGGAACTTCTCTATTGTTGTTTTTTGCAACATTTATTATATGGTAGAATCATCTATCTTAAAGGAGAATGGTTATGGCAAACAAATCTTTAGTACCCGATGCAAAGGCAGCTCTTGACAGATTCAAGATGGAAGCAGCCGGCGAAGTAGGCGTAAACCTCAAGCAGGGTTACAACGGCGATCTTACCGCAAAGCAGGCAGGTTCTGTCGGCGGTCAGATGGTCAAGAAAATGATTGAAAGTTACGAAAACACTATCAAAAATCGCTAACCTTCAATAGGAATTATCAATAATTCCCGAAAATAAAGATCCGACTTGCCGCCTTATTAAGCGGTAAGTCGGATTTTTTTGTTTTTATCTCGAAAAAACTTAGAAAAAAGTGTTGACAAGCGGAGTATGTAGTGATAGAATGAATAGGCTGACCTCGAGAGAGGGAAAGCAGATGGTCCTTGAAAATTGAACAACAATGAGTAACGAAAAAGATGAGCGAATTAAACGACTCAAAAAGCGAAACTCGACAATTCTTAAACGAGAAACACAAAAGTAAAAGAGCAGAAGAACAGCTCTGAAAAGTGAAATAAGCACTGTCCCCAACAAGGAAGTGTGAAATAATTTTATCAGAGAGT
>JAGAFQ010000020.1 GCA_017612495.1 Clostridia bacterium | reverse complement strand
TCTTGACGTAGAATATGCTTTTGAAAACGGACTTATGCAGGGAACTGCAGAAGATAAGTTTTCTCCGTATGTTAACACATCTCGCGGAATGATAGTGACTATCTTGTGGCGCCTTGAGGGCTCGCCGGATGTTACCGGCAGGTGTCAGTTCGCAGATGTAAAGCCCGGCAGTTATTACGAAAAGGCGGTAATATGGGCAACGGAAAATGGTATCGTCAAAGGCTACAGCACTACCAAATTCGGGCCCGACGACGATATCAACCGCGAGCAACTGGCAACTCTTATTTACAGATATGCCGAATATAAGGGATATGACGTTTCTGCACGTACAAATCTTTCGGCATACAGCGACTTATCAAAGATAAGCTCATTTGCAACGGAACAGATGTCCTGGGCTAATGCTGTGGGACTCATAAACGGCACCACGCCGACAACGCTCAATCCCGGCGGACTTGCACAGCGCTGTCAAGCAGCCGCAGTGTTCCATAGATTTCTTACCGGATTTGCAAAATAAACAATAAAAAGCACCCGAACGGGTGCTTTTTATTTTGCTGTAAAATTTTATATCGCTGCTCGTTTCAGCGTATGATCGTAAACTGCACGGTGTAGGAGGGTCCTTGTCTTGTTGCCATATCGGCGGTGCCGGTGCCGTCGAGATTGAGGCTTACGTTGCCGATCGTTATGATATCGTAACAGGTATCGTCAACATTGTCTATTTTGCCATACAGACCGTCTATGCTCAGGTCAAGCAAAATAGAGAACGTGTGCTGTTTGCGGCATACAGGGCAGGTGAAAGCGGCATGCGGGGTATAATCCGGTGCGCCGTTTCCTCCCGATACTTTTTTGAGCAGTTCTTCGCTTAATTCATACTTATTTACTATTTTTGTCTTTCTTTTCAAACTGCAATTTATTCTATAATATTATTTTTTCAAAAGTTCTGCGCCGGTGGCAACAACGCCCGACATATTCTGCAAATCGCTCGGAATTATGATCTTCGTTGCATTTCCGTTTGCGACCTTTTCATAGGTTTCAAGCGAACGCAGACGAATATATTCTTCGCTTGCCTTTGCTTCGTTGATCTTGCGTATACCGTCGGCTTCGGCTTCTTTGACTCTTTCTATTGCCCACGCTTCGCCCTCGGCTTCGCGCTTTTTCGATTCTTTTACCGCTTCGGCTTTGAGAATGGTCGATTCTTTTTCTGCCTCTGCCTGCAAAATGAGTGCCTGTTTTTGACCCTCTGCCACGAGTATTGCGGAATTCTTTTCGCCCTCTGCCTTTAAGATGAGCTCACGGCGTTCGCGCTCCGCTTTCATCTGTTTTTCCATGGCGTCCTGAATTTCTTTCGGCGGCATGATGTTTTTGAGTTCGACTCGGTTTACCTTGATGCCCCAGGCATCGGTGGCTTCATCCAAGATCGCGCGCATCTTCGTATTGATAAGATCGCGCGAGGTCAGCGTGTGGTCGAGTTCCAGATCGCCTATGATGTTACGAAGAGTCGTTGCGGTCAGATTTTCGATCGCGCTTATGGGATTGACTACACCGTAGGTATAAAGCTTGCAGTCGGTGATCTGAAAGAATACGACGGTATCGATCTGCATTCTGACGTTATCCTTGGTGATAACGGGTTGAGGCGGAAAATCGACTACCTGCTCCATAAGAGTTACCTGGTTCGATACTCTTTCGATGAACGGTATCTTGAAATGCAAGCCCGTGTTCCAGGTGGAATGATATGAGCCGATGCGCTCAATGACGTATGCGTGTGCCTGCGGCACGATTTTGATGTTGGCGATTATTATCAGAAAAACGATCACTGCCAAACCGCCCAAAATATAAATAGGTTCCATACTTTTTCTCCTTTTCTTATATGTATTTTTGTCAATTGTGAAACTTTGTCTTACAATTGGAACTCGCGCATATCGCCGCCCCAAAAACGGATTTCATTCAATATTTGCTTTTCCAAAACAGTTTTACAATTGACTGTTATACGTATTTATCAGTCACACTTTTTGCAAATGAGTTTTACACCGCGAATATCCACGATTTTTACGGTCACGCCCGTTTCTATCGTTTCGTTTTCGTCTTCGGCAGCGGCGCTCCATTCGATGCCGCCGATCTTTACGGCACCGCTGTTTTCAAGCATTGATATCTTTTCGGTGACGATTGCGCATTTTCCGATATGCGAATCGGCATTCGTCGGTGTTTTTTTGACCTTGAAAAAGTCGCGCAAAACGGTCTTGAAAAGCGCAAGGCAAATTCCCGACAGCACGAAAAATACCAAGATCTGTATCCAAAGCGGCACAGCTAAAAACGCGAGAACTATGCAAACGAGTGTGGGCGGAATGAACCAGACCGACACGAGCGCAGCAGTCGCCGCCTCAAAAATGATTTCCAAAACGAGCAATGCGAGCCAAATATAAGGCATCATATAAACACCTCCAAGCAATGATATTATAGCATATTTCCAAGCGGTTGTAAAGAAAAATCGCATCGCCGCGTCTGTAATATTTTAGTGATTTTTCAATATATATTATGTATAAACACCGAAAAAAGACGGTATCGATATGACATATTTTTGGAATGATCATGTGGACAGGGCAAAAACTTTTGCAAAATACGTAATAGAGAACGGCGCGACGGTCAGAAGCACCGCAAAATTTTTCGGAATAAGCAAAAGCACGGTACATAAGGATATAACCGAAAGACTTGAAAAGATAAATCCCGCGATGTATAAAAGAGTGAAAAAAGTGCTTGAAAAAAACAAAGCCGAGCGCCATTTGCGCGGCGGCGAAGCGACAAAG
>JAGAFQ010000019.1 GCA_017612495.1 Clostridia bacterium | reverse complement strand
TCATATTTTACTTTGATATTAAACTTGCTTTCGGCATTCACCGCCGTTATCTTGCCGTACATTTCGCACTCGGATATCAGCGATAAAAATTCCTTGATATATTCCGAATAGTAATCGTCATAGAACGTAATTTCTTCGCCGACAAACGCCTCTTTTATGCGTTTTGGTACGATCTCTTTCAGACCGTAAAGAGATATCTGCGCTTCCGAGGAGACGTTGATCTTTTCGAGTATCTTGAGCGCCTTATCGGTAATGAAGAATTCATCGCCGAGTTTGAAATAGTATTCGGCATCACATTCTTCAAGCTTTATCTCGATCTTTGAGGGCAGATGGCGCTTAATGATCGCTTTTAGGATATACGGGCTTTTTGACGTTATGTTTTTGCTCGCATTTTTTCCCTTTACACCGAAGACGGTATTCACTCCGTATTCGATTTGCGATGCCTCGATTATTTCTTCGTCACTGTATCGCTTTGAGCCGGTGACTGTTATTTCTTTTACCACAAAGAATTTGATAAAACAAAATACGAGTGCCGCCAAAACGGCTGCCGTTCCGATAACGGTCAAAATCAGTTTCGCCGCTTTTGCGCGCTTTTCTTTTCTCGCCTTTATCTGTTCGGGCGTATAAGTTCTTTTCGGCTTTTTGATCTTTTTCGGTTTTGTTTGCGGTTTTGTTTGCGGTTTCGGCTTTTGTTTCGGTTGCGGTTTCGGCTTCGGCCGCTCTGCCGCTTTGACGTTTGCGGCGTTTATATTCCTTTTTGGCGCCGCGCTCTCTGCTTTTGCATTGGGTGCATTGCCCTTTTTTATCGGCGGCGTTTGCGGGCGCAAAGTGCTATTGATGCCGGGCTTGCTCTTTGGTCTTTGCGGTATTCTTGTTTGTCTGTTCTTGTCTTCCACCCGACACCAGCCTTTCTTTTCAACATTTAATATATATTATATATCATTTTGCAAGTTCCGCAAGTCTTTTGTATATCACTTCGTTAGTATCCCAAACGGCAAATTTCAGTGCATTCTCAGACATCTGTTTGAGTTTTTGGCCGTTTGAGAGCAGTTGGTCGACCGCTTTTGTAAGTGCTTCGGAGTCAAGATCTTTTTCTTCGATCACCACTGCCGCATCGGCATTTGAAAGCACCGTGGCATTCTTGAATTGATGATTGTTCGTGACGTTGGGCGACGGTATCAAAACAGACGGCTTTGCGTTGCGTTCAAGCTCGGATAACGTCATCGAGCCCGCACGGCAAATTACAAGGTCAGCCGCCGCCATTTTTTGCGGCATATCATAGATGTATTCGAGCAGCTTTATGTTCTCACATTCCGAAAGAGAATATTCGGCAAAAAGCTTTTTATCGACCTCATATTCAATAGAGCCCGTCGCGTGAACGTGCAGTATCTCGGGGTGCTTTTTTGAATAGTCGCGCATAAGCTTCAATACGGCAAAATTCAGTTGCTGTGCGCCCATACTTCCGCCGAAAGACAAAAGCATTTTTTCATATTTTGTGCCGATGCCGAGCTCTTTTCTGATCGCATCGCGATTTTCGGCGCATATATCGCCGATTATCGGGTTGCCGACTCTTATTGCCTTTTGAGGATATTTCAAATATTTTTTGCTCTCCTCAAAATTCACATAGACCGTATCGGCATATCTTTCGAGCATTTTTACCGCCACGCCGGGAATGGCATTCGCCTCGTGCAAAACTATCGGGATATGAAGTTTATGCGCCGCTTTGGCGACGGGATAACAAACGTATCCGCCCGTTGCGAAAACGACGTTGCATCCGAGCTTTTTCAAAAGTTTTTTCGCCTTTGAAACGGATGTTACGGTCAAATAAAGCGTCTTTAAGTTTTCGAGGGTGAATTTGCGGCGAAGTCCCGTTATTTCGACGTGATAAAGATCGTATCCCGCTTTCGGCACAAGTTTGTTCTCTATTCCGTGAGATGTGCCGACAAAAGAGATCTTTGCCGTACCGTCGTGTTTTCTTACCGTATCGGCAATGGCAAGACCGGGATTGACGTGTCCGCCCGTGCCGCCGCCGGTTATAACTATATTCATATTCTCACCTCTGTATTTGCCGCAAGCGGCCGCTTTTGATATGAATACCGCGAAATGCCGAGCACGACTCCCATTTCAGCAAGCAACATTATCAGCGACGTTCCGCCGTAGCTGAAGAACGGGAGCGATACGCCCGTTGCCGGTATCAAGTGTGTTACTACCGCTATATTCAATATGGTTTGAATTGCCACCTGAGATACTATTCCGTATGCGAGAAGCGACGAAAAAGTATCGGGAGCATTTTTTGCAATGATAAAACCGCGCCACACCAGAAGCGCGAACAAAATAACGACGGCGCAAGTTCCGACAAAGCCGAGTTCCTCGCCGATGATGGCGAAAATGAAGTCGTTTTGAGGGTCAGGCAAATAAAGATATTTTTCACGACTGTTGCCGAGTCCCACACCGAAAAGTCCGCCGGAGCCGAGGGCATAAAGTCCGTTCAGAACCTGCCACGCATCGCCGTCTGCATAATTCTCGGGATGAATAAAACTGAGCCAGCGCGCGGTCGCGTATCCGGCAAACTTAATATATGCGGCGATGCCGACAGCACCGACTGCCCCGCATGCCACAAGGAATTTCCACGAAAAACCGCCGATAAATATTACCGCAACACCTATAAGACCGAGGATTATCGTACCCGAAAGGTGCTTTTCGATGATCGTTGTTGCGCAGACAACACCGATTATCAGAAGCGGATAGAAATACTTATAACGGATCTTTTTCCACTTGGCAAAATGATCCGTATCGAGGGTTTCAAGACGTGCCATATACCACGCAAGAGCGACGATGAGTCCGAACTTCATAAATTCGGAGGGCTGAAAGCTTATGGGACCTATGTATATCCACCGCTTAGCGCCTCTTACGGTCGTACCGATAACGGGCACCGATGCCAAAAGGATCCACAAAATGACGAAGATGAACCAAGTCATTTTTTTAATGGTACGGTAGCTTAATACGTACATACAAAACAGCATAGCGGCTAAACCGATCGCAAGATACAATAGCTGCTTTTTGATAAAGAAAAGACTGTCGCCGTATTTTGAGCGCGCGTAAGCGAAGCTTGCCGAGAAGATCATGACGGTGCCGAAGCACAAAAGCACGATTATAAGGACCAAAAACATTCTGTCAATGCCGCCGCGTGTCAAGACGGTGCGCGAGGGCATACTTTGCGCAAGCGATCGCGGCGCATCGTCATAAACTATATTCTTTTTTCCGTTTTGAGTTTGAGCGCCGCCCGCGCCATTTGCGCGGCGACGGCCGTTATCACGGCCGGAAAACGCTTTTTTCGGAGTATCGTTCATATTGCCCTCACTAAAAATCAGATTGCGTATTCAACGATATATGCGACTGCAGATAAAATAATGGTGACGAGCGAAAACAGACCGACGATCTGAATTTCACCGAGTCCGCACTTTTCAAAGTGATGGTGGATGGGTGCCATTTTGAAAAGTCTTTTGCCGCCGCTTATTTTGAAATATCCGACCTGCAAGATGACGGACGCCGCCTCGCAAAGATATACGAAGCCGACCACGATGAGAATGAGCGGATTTTTCATAACGACCGCAACACCCGAAACGGAAGCGCCCAAAAAGAGTGAGCCCGTATCTCCCATAAACACCTTTGCGGGATAGAAATTATAGACCAAAAAGCCGAGCGTTGCGCCTGCGCAGATCGCCGAATACAAGAACACGTTCGAGTCGCGTACCGACATTGCGGCGGCAGAGAAAAATCCCATTACCAAAAAGGTCACGGATGAGGCAAGGCCGTCAAGTCCATCGGTGAGATTGACGCTGTTGACAAAGCCGGTGAGCACGATGAGCGAAAGGATGTAATAGCCTATGCCCAAATCGACGCTTATATCGGCAAAGGGGATATAGATCATCGTATCGACGACGCCGAAATAGCGGAGCAAGAACAAGAATACCGCCGCCGCCAAAAGCTGCAAAAAATATTTTTGAGGCGCGGTAAAGCCCTCGTTTCTCTTGTGGCGGAACTTTGTCAGATCGTCAAAAAATCCGATAACGCCGTTCAAGATCGCATAAACGTAGAGCAAAATGAACGGCAAAACGGTATCAAAGCCGAATTTGTATGAGAATATTATCGCCATGACGATGCCGACTGCAACTGCCGCCGCGATAAAGGAAATACCGCCCATGGTGGGTGTTCCCTCTTTGCCCTTGTGCCAACGGGGACCGATATCTAAAATTTTCTGTCCCATCTTTTTGCTTTTGAGAAATGGGATGAGTTTTCTCGATACCAAAACGGTTATCAAAAACGTGGCAATAAGCGATGCCGCAAAATAGATCAGATATTCAAAGTCAGTCATTTATACATCCGCCTTTTACAATATTCATTACTCTTTCAAGCTTCACCGCTCGGCTCGCCTTGAAAAGAATAACGTCGTTCGGTTTTTTGATTTTATTTATCATATCGGCAAGTTTTTCACCGTTTTCAAGATCCGGCTCGAAAACGATCTTGTCTTTATCCATACCGCCGCTCTCGGCGCCGCTTGCGATATATTTTGCCATATCGCCGAAAGCAAAGAGCAGATCGGCATTTTTCGATGCCGCGGCTCCTACGTTTTCGTGCAGTTTTTGAGAATATTCACCGAGCTCGCGCATTTCGCCGAGCACGGCGATCGCCCTGCCGCCCTTTTGCTTTGCAATTTTTGAAAGCACACAAAGAGATGCCGCCATCGCCTCATAACTTGCGTTATAGCAGTCTTCAATGATATAACAGCCGTCACATTCGGTGATCTTCTGGCGCATTCCCGTATTGGAAAAGCTTTCGAGTCCCGCCTTTATTTCTTCGGGCATAAGACCGAAAATCACTCCGAGAGCCACCGCAAAAGCGGAATCGAGGGCTATGTGTCTGCCGAGCGCGAACACGCGGCAATCATCTATTATCATATTGCCGACGCGCACGTCAAAGCAGGTTTCCATAGCGCTTGCATCTTCGCTTATATTGTAAACGTATACCTCGGCATTTTCGTTTTTGTCGGAAACGTCGATCACGTGCAGATTTTTATATCGCAAGACGCGCTCCGAAAGCAACGGCTCGTTGCCGTTTATAATAAGATAGCCGCCGTCTTTCATGCCGTCGGTGATCTCGAGTTTTGCCTCGGCTATTCCCTCTCGCGAGCCGAGATTTTCGATATGCGACGTGCCGATATTCGTTATCAGCGCACAATACGGGTTTGCAAGTTTTGAAAGATATGATATCTCGCCTTTGTGATTCATTCCCATTTCCAAAACGGCGATCTTTTCGTCTTTGCAGTCAAACATCGTATAAGGCAGACCGAGTTCGTTATTCTGATTGCCCTTTGTTTTCAAAACGGAATATCTTGCCGAAAGGACGGCTGCGCAAAGTTCTTTTGTCGTCGTCTTGCCGACGCTGCCCGTCACGCCGACGGTCGAAACGCCGAGCTTATCGAAAAAGTATTTGGCAAGACTGCCGATGGCATAAGAGGTATTCTTAACGAATATAACGGTGACGTTTTTGTCTTTATCATACCACTCTTTTGCCGTTTCATTTTGTAAATCGACCATGACCGCCAAGGCGCCGGATGCGCAAGCGGACTCGCAAAAACGGTGGCCGTCGATGCTCTCACCCGAAATCGCGCAGAAAAGAGAGCCTGTCGATTCGCGCGAATCGGTCGCTAACGACCCTATCGCCATATCGCCGTCGCCGCGAAAGCTTCCGCCGCAGATCTCGGCGATCTCTTTTACAGTCAGCGCATTTTTCAGTGCGATTACCATTTGTAATTCCTCGTTTCTCTATGACATACTTTCAAGATATTCCAAAACGACATCTCTCTCGCAAAACGGATGTTTGCCGTCCTTATCTATATAATAATCTTCGTGTCCCTTACCGCAAAGCAAGATAACGTCACCCGCCTTTGAAATAGACAAGGCATATTCGATAGCCTCTTTGCGCGACACAATTATTTTCTTATTTTCGCCGATAAAGCCCTCTTCGATTTCCGAAGTTATCTTTTCGGGATCTTCAAATCGCGGATTATCTGACGTTATTATCGTCATATCGGCATTTTCCGATGCTACCCTGCCCATTATGGGGCGCTTTGATCTGTCTCTGTTTCCGCCGCAGCCGAAAACAAGAATGAGTCTGCCGCGGCAAAACTGTCTTGCCGTCTTCAAAATGTTTTCAAGAGCATCGGGCGTATGAGCAAAATCGATATATACCGATACGTCGCAAAACGGAGATGCAAACTTTGACGTATCTATTTTTTCGAGTCTGCCCTCAATGCTGTTCATATCGGAAACGGCGATCAGAGTTTTTTTAATATCCATTTTCAAGATCATTGACGCCGATATTGCCGCAAGTGTGTTATAAAGCGAAAAAATACCCGGAGTTTTGAATTTTACACTGTGTTTGCCGGAC
>JAGAFQ010000018.1 GCA_017612495.1 Clostridia bacterium | reverse complement strand
TAAGCAGGAATTCGAGAAAGCGGCGGAATACAGCGATATGATACGCGCACTTGAAAACGAAAAAGAAGAGGGAACAGAGAAGGGGGCATAAATATGGCTTGGTATAACGATACGGGCAAAGATTGCGACGTTGTCTTATCTTCAAGGATACGCCTTGCAAGAAACATAGCGCATCTCCCCTTTGACGGATATTTGAGCAGAAGCGATGCCGAAAAGGTGATAAACGACTGCAAGAAAATAATTGAAGAAAACAGCGGAACACGCGATTTTGAGTTCTGCGATTTTGAAAAAGCCGATGCTTATCAAAAAACGTCTTTATGTGAAAAGCATCTCATAAGTCCCGAATTTGCAAAAAAGAAGGGACCGCACGCCTTGATATATTCAAAGGACTGCGATATAGGCATTATGCTTTGCGAAGAGGATCATTTGAGGATCCAGGCGTTTTCGCGTGGACTTTCGCTGTCGCCGGCATATGATAAGGCAAACAAGATCGACGATCTTTTGAGCGAAAAACTCGAATACGCCTTTTCTGAAAAATTCGGATATCTGACAAAATGCCCCACAAATCTCGGCACGGCGATGAGAGCCTCGGTGATGGTCTTTTTGCCGGCGCTTTCTTTGACCGATAAGATATCCGACGTGATACGTTCGGTATCTAAAATGGGCATCTGCGTGCGCGGATTTTACGGCGAGGGGTCAAAGTCATTGGCGTCAATATATCAGATATCGAGCGATATAAGTCTCGGCATTTCCGAAGAGGATATGATAAAGCGAGTCGAGGACGTCACCGAAAAGATCGCAAAGCTCGAAAGAGAAGAGCGCCGCCGTATCTTTGAAAATTCAAAGGCGCAAATACTCGATAAGATCGGACGTTCATGCGGCATACTCAAAAACGCATATCTTATGTCTTCAAACGAGTTTTTCGAGCACTATAAAAATCTGCGGCTCGGCATTTCGCTCGGCGCAGTCGATAACGTAAGCCTTGAAACGCTCGATAAACTTTTTGTCGATACGATGCCCGCAACGCTCATTTGCGAAAACAAAAGCGCAGATAAGACGGAATGCGAAAATTCGCAAAGACGTGATATGCTCCGCGCGCAGATGATAAAAAAAGCACTGTCATAAAGGAGTGGTAATATGCAAAACCGTTTTACCGAAGCGGCGCAGAATGCCCTGAACGCGGCACTTGAAAATGCGTCAAAGCTCGGACACACATATATCGGCACAGAACATTTGCTGCTCGGACTTTTGGATTCGGGCGATAATGCGGCGGCAAAGATCTTGGAAAACCGCGGAATAACCTACGATTTGATCTTTTCTGCGGTATGCGATGCCATAGGCAGGGGAGATTGCGAAAACGTTGATATCTCCGATATGACACCGAGAACAAAAAGGGTGATAGAAGCATCATCCTATGCGGCATTGAGATACAGCCGGAATTATATCGGCACGGAGCATATCCTTTTGGCATTGCTTTCCGAGAGAGATTCCGTTGCGGTATCTTTGATACAAAACGAAAACGTATCGATAAAGGATATAGCAGATGATCTTGAAGCGCTGTTTTCTGACGGATCATCAGATTCGCAAAACCATTCCGACGGATATGAAAACGAATCTTCCGGCACAAAGGGCGGATCATATTCAAAAGATTTGCCGACACTCAAAAAATACGGTGTAAATCTTTGCGAAAACGCAAAGAACGGCAAGATTGATCCGATAATCGGCAGAGATAACGAAACCGAAAGGCTCATACAGATCTTGTGCCGCAGAACAAAGAACAACCCTTGTCTTATCGGCGAGCCGGGCGTCGGCAAGACCGCCGTCGTCGAGGGCTTGGCTATCAGAATAAATGACGGCAACGTGCCGGATATTCTGAAAGATAAGCAGATAATCACCCTTGATATTTCCGGTATGATCGCCGGGGCAAAATACCGCGGCGAATTTGAAGAGCGCCTCAAAAACGTGATGGCGGAGGTGAAGAAAAATCCGAACATCATACTCTTTGTCGATGAGATACACACCATAGTCGGTGCGGGTGCGGCAGAGGGAGCCGTCGATGCGGCAAACATCTTGAAGCCTGCGCTTTCGCGCGGCGAAATGCAGTTGATAGGTGCTACCACAACGAGCGAATACAGAAAGTATATAGAAAAGGATGCCGCCCTTGAACGCAGATTTCAGTCTGTGAGTGTCGGTGAGCCGACGCCCAAAGAAGCGATAGAAATATTAAAGGGACTTCGTGACAAATATGAAGCGCACCATAAAGTGCGCATAAGCGATGAGGCGATAGAGGCGGCGGTCAATATGTCAAAGCGATATATAACCGATCGCTTTTTGCCCGACAAGGCGATCGACCTTATCGACGAAGCGGCATCGAAAATGCGCATTTCGCATCTGACAAGACCTTATGACGTCAAAGAACTCGAAGAAAAAATAAAGTCACTCAAAGCCGAAAAAGAAGAGGCGGTGCGTTCACAGGAATTTGAAAAGGCGGCAAAATTCCGTGATGAGATCGCGCTGATCGAAAAAGAGAAGAGCGAGTGCGAGAACAAATGGAAAGAAACGCGCGAAAGGAGCGAACTTTCGATAGGCGCCGACCAGATCGCCGAGATCGTGACCGATTGGACGCACATTCCCGTATCAAAGCTCGAAAACGAAGAGAGCGAGCGCCTTTTGAATCTTGAAGAGATCCTCCATTCGCGCGTTATCGGTCAAGATCAAGCGGTATCAGCCGTCGCAAGGGCGATACGCCGTTCCCGAATGGGACTGCGTGACCCGAAACGTCCGGCAGGCTCGTTCATCTTTTTGGGACCCACGGGTGTTGGCAAGACGGAACTTTGCAAGGCACTTGCAAAAACGCTTTTCGGCGATGAAAATATGATGATAAGGATCGATATGTCGGAGTATATGGAAAAGCACAGCGTATCGAAGCTTATCGGCTCGCCTCCCGGCTACGTCGGCTTTGAAGAGGGCGGACAGCTCACCGAGAAGATAAGACGTCAGCCATATTCCGTCGTGCTT
>JAGAFQ010000017.1 GCA_017612495.1 Clostridia bacterium | reverse complement strand
TATAAAACGGACACTTTTTGTGTCCGTTTTTGCTTATGGAAAAAATAAAGACTTGATTTTTTTGCGTTTTTTTGAGATACTATTACTGTAAAAGAAAAATCGGGAGACAAATATGAATCAGAATTTCAACCGTCAAAACGGCGGCGGATATAATAGATCGTCTGCCGAGCTCAACCGCAAAAATGCGGCAAGGGCAAGGGCTGACAGACAAAAAAGGCAAAAGCGTTTTTTTCAGACCGTGACGTTTTTTTCGATAATCGTTTTGCTTTTGGTCATCTGTGTGAGCGTCACTTTGAGCGTTAAGAACAACCGACCCGCAGACGAGCCGTCAAGCGAGGTGATAGCGTCGTCCGACGATGCCTCGCCGCAAAGCAGCGACGATCCCGTTTCGTCTTCTTCCGATATATCGTCACCGTCGAGCGATCTTCCTCAAAGCTTTATCACTCCCGCATCGACCGAGCCGCCCGTCGGAGGCAATCACCCAATTATCTGCATAGATCCGGGCCACGGCTTTTACGATAACGGCACGTCGTCGGAATTTTTGGGCGAAACCTGTGAAAAAGACATAACGTTCGATATTGCGAAAAGAGTGCAGAATTATCTTATCGGCAAGGGATATAACTGTGTTTTATCTCATGACGGAGTGACCATTCCCAAAGGCGAGACCGCAAAATATCTGTTCAATCCGCCGAAGCGTGCCGAATACGTTGCCGCGCATCCCGAATTCGACTATTTTGTATCGATCCACTGCAACTCATACGGCGAAGAATATGTATCGGGAACGCGCATTTATTACTGCGATATAAACAGTCCCGAAAAAACTCCATATCTGGCAGATGCGATAGCGAAAGGCATAACGGCATCCCTGCCGCAAAGAAAAGCCGCAAGGACCTATGCCATGAAAGAGGCTGACGCATATTACATCCTCAGCCACATTTCGATACCGAGTGTGATAATCGAAACGGATTTCGTCACCAATAAAGAAGCGGCAACTCTTATGCTTTCTGCCGAATGGCGTCAATCCATGGCAGAGGGAATAGCAAACGGAATAATTAACTATCTCAAATAAACAGAAAACCGACATCAATGATGATGTCGGTTTTCTGTTTATGCGTTTACATTCAGAACTGAAGCGCCGTGTTGTTCGTGTCTTCGTTCAAGGTGACGGCGATGTTCATTTGTCTGCCGTTGCGCTTGATGACGAAATTCAATACGTCGCCGAGCGAGCTTGCATCGATTATTTCTTTGACCTCATCGCTCTTCGTGATCGTTTTGCCGTTTACCGATACGATATAGTCGCCCGATTTGAGTCCGGCCTTTTCTGCATTTGAACCGGGATTGACGACCGAGATATACGAGCCGAGATCGCTTACGTTATAATAACGCGCATACATGGCGCTCATTATATCGATGAGCTGAACGCCGAGAGTGAATCTTCCGCGC
Source organism: Clostridia bacterium (assembly GCA_017612495.1). Lineage (GTDB taxonomy): Bacteria > Bacillota > Clostridia > Oscillospirales > CAG-272 > RGIG8399. Next base: position 4,494 of record JAGAFQ010000017.1, on the reverse strand, counting down.
ACGTATCCGAACTCAACGAGGTTTAATATTACGGGGTATGCCGTATCTATCGGAATGGCAAAGCCCAAGCCCTCGATTCCGACGTCGGAGGTCTTTGCGTTGACGATGCCGATGAGCTCACCGTATTCGTTGAACAGACCGCCGCCCGAGTTGCCGGGGTTTATTGCGGTGTTCGTCTGCATAAGCGTCATCGTTTTGCCGTCGTCAAAGGTTATCTCTCTTTCAAGGGCGCTGACGATACCGTCTGTGACCGTTCCGCCGAGGTAGCCGAGCGGGTTGCCTATGGCAACGACCAAATCGCCGACCGAAAGATTTTTCGATTCGCCTATGGTGACGGTCGAAAGCTCGGTAGCCTCGATCTTCAAAACCGCAATATCGGTCGTTTCGTCATAACCGCGCACCGTTGCTTTGTATTCATTTCCGTTATGCAAACGCACGCTGATGCTCGTGACGTCTTCTATAACGTGATAGTTCGTTGCGATATAACCGTCATTTGTGATGATGACACCGCTTCCGGCGCCCTCGGTCGTAATGGATTGCGCGAAAAAGCCTCTTGTCGTTGTGGCGGTCATGATCTCAACGACCGCGTCCTGATTTTGCGAGGCTATTTGCTTTACGGTGAGTTTGTCGCCCTGGCTTACGGTGCTTTCAACTGTTTCGTGCTGTTTTTTCGAGTCCGATTTCGATATCGTCGATATGGTCTCTTCATGCTGAAAAGCCCCTGCGTTTTTCGCCACCAAAAGTCCCGATACCGTGCCGACTATGCAAGACAGAACAAGACAGACGGCAATGAGCGCCGCAGCCCCTCCTTTTGAAAAGCCGTTTTTCTTTTTGTTTTTGGGCGGCTTTGGAGTGTAGGGAGGAATGTAGGGCGAGTTCGGCTGATAGAATGAATATGACCGTTCATTATTCTGACCGAAGTTTTCATTTTGCTGTGCACTTTCGGAATTCTGTCCGTCCGGGGTATAGTTTTGATTTTCAAAATCCATAATAATCTCTCCTTAAAAAGCGACTGTTGCTTTTTCTGATTTGATTATAACTCTCGAATGTTAAAATAATGTGAAAAAGAGGCGAAAAAATTAAAAAAATAATAATTGACAAGCGATACGAGAGTGTATATAATCTACGCATACGTATATTATATCACCGATTCTTTACAAATTACAGTACTATTTATATTTTTTTGCACTTTGTCCCGTTTTATTTTTGTTTTTGCCGCTCGGCGGCGGAGGGGAGTTCACTATGTTAAAAGATATTATCGGCGCAAGCGAAGAGATAAAACTATATACCGAAAGGCTGATCTTGCGCTTTATGAAGCCGCAGGACGCGGCGGATATGTTTGAATATGCGCAAAGGGAAGACGTCACAAAAAATCTTCTTTGGTCTCCGCACGAAAGCGTTGATTTTACAAGGGCATATCTTAAGCAGCTGCAAAAGGTGTATCGCCGCGGAGATTATTATGATTTTGCGGTGACGCTCAAAGACAGCGGAAAGCTTATAGGCACCTGCGGCATCGTTACGTGGGATAAAGAAAACCGCGCTTGCGAGATCGGCTACGTAATAAACCCCGACTATCGCGGCAAGGGCTATGCTCCCGAAGCCGCAAACGCCGTTTGCGACTTTGCGCAAGACAGACTCGACGTTCATCGCATCTATGCAAAGCACATGGCCGAAAATGAAGCGAGCCACCGCGTTATGGAAAAAATCGGAATGAAATATGAGGGCACTCACAAGGATATGCTTTTCGTGAAAGGAAAATACAGAACGGTAGTGATCTGCGCCAAAATTGTCGGCGATGAAAAAGCCATATAATATGATAAAAACTATTGACAAATGCCGATAATAGTGATATTATTGTTCTATATGCGAATGGGATAACTATGCCCATACGCGGTTTTGCTTGTGGGGGAATGACGGTGACATTTGACGGCCGAAATGTTTCGAATGTTATCGTCGGTCTCAACAGTTGTTCAAAACATATCGCAAGGGGCTATGACAGCGATGACGTGCTTTTTCTGGCATCCGATGCCGCGGCATTCGTTTACGACAGAGTCAAAAGCATTTGTCTTGCCCATTCGATAGAGCCGAACGAAACCTTCACAAAAGCAAAGCTCGGCAAGCTTTGCCAAATAGAAGTCGACTGTGCCGTTTGCATAGTCGTGCCGAATAAATGAATACATCTGCTTTTGCAGTGTAGATATAATTTTTAAAGAATAGGAGGTGCCATATGCCAACCTTTAACCAGCTTGTTAAGCAGGGCCGTGCAAAGAAGGATTATAAGTCTAAAGCCCCGGTTCTTCAGAAGAGCTTCAACGGTGTCAAGAAGATTCCCACCGACGTAAGCTGTCCTCAGAAGAGAGGTGTTTGCACAAAGGTTACAACAACGAGCCCGAAGAAGCCTAACTCCGCACTTCGTAAGATCGCCAGAGTAAGACTTACAAACGGTCTTGAAGCAACCACTTATATCCCCGGTATCGGACACAACTTGCAGGAACACTCAGTCGTACTTATTCGCGGCGGAAGAGTTCGTGACCTGCCTGGTGTACGTTACCACATCATTCGCGGTACACTCGATGCTCAGGGTGTTGCAAACCGTAATCAGAGCCGTTCCAAGTACGGAGCGAAGAGAGCTAAAGCAAGCAAGTAATTGCTCTTTGGTTTTCTGAAGGTATCATTAAAAGATTATTTTTGGTCATTTTACTGCATAAATCAAAAACAGAAAGTCGCAAATATGCGGCTTATGACATATAGTTCCTCTTTTTGATATGCAGGCGCCGACGAAAAATATTTCGAGTACCTATGAGATCATTTTATTAAATAATGAGGAGGGAAGAACAGTGCCGAGAAGAGGTCAAATATCAAAAAGAGACGTTTTACCGGATCCTATGTACGGTTCTAAGCTTGTAACAAAGCTTATCAACAATATCATGTACGACGGTAAAAAGGGTGTTGCTCAGAAAATCGTTTACGACGCATTCTCCATCGTAGAAGAAAAGACGGAGAAGAATGCTCTCGAAGCATTCCAGGAAGCGCTCGAAAACGTAATGCCGGTTCTCGAGGTCAAGGCTCGCCGTGTAGGCGGCTCGACCTATCAGGTTCCTATGGAAGTAAGACCTGAGAGAAGACAGACGCTTGGACTTCGTTGGATCACCACATATTCAAGAACCCGCAGCGAAAAGACAATGGCAGAAAGACTTGCAGGCGAGATCGTTGACGCGATCGCCGGTGCAGGCGGAGCATTCAAGAAAAAAGAAGAGACCCATCGTATGGCTGAAGCCAACAAGGCATTTGCACATTATCGTTGGTAATTTGCAAGCCGCGTGAATCAGCGTAATTATTAAAGGAGAAAACATAATGTCAAGAGAATATTCACTTGAACTGACAAGAAATATCGGCATTATGGCTCACATCGACGCCGGCAAGACTACGACTACTGAACGTATTCTTTTCTATACCGGTGTTAACCACAAGATCGGTGAAACACACGACGGCGAAGCTACGATGGACTGGATGGAACAGGAACAGGAGCGCGGAATCACCATTACGTCCGCCGCTACCACCTGCCACTGGAAGGGCAACCGTATCAATATCATTGATACCCCCGGCCACGTTGACTTTACCGTAGAAGTTGAAAGATCACTTCGTGTGCTTGACGGCTCTGTCACAGTTTTCTGTGCAAAGGGCGGTGTTGAGCCTCAGTCTGAAACGGTTTGGCGCCAAGCTGATAAGTACGGCGTACCGCGTATGGCTTATGTCAACAAAATGGATATTATGGGCGCAAACTTCTACCGTGTCATTGACATGATGAAGGACCGTCTCAAAACGAACCCCGTGCCGATTCAGCTTCCTATCGGAGTTGAAGAAAGCTTCTGCGGAATCATCGACTTGATAAAAATGGAAGCCGACATCTACAAAGATGACCTCGGCAAACAGATTTCAGTTGAGCCCATTCCCGCAGATATGCTCGAAAAGGCAAAAGAATACCGTACTGCCATGATCGAGTCTGTTGCTGAAACAGATGACGCTTTGTTTGAAAAATACTGCGCAGGTGAAGAACTCACCGAAGAAGAGATCAAAAACGGTCTCCGTGCAGGCACCATCTCAAACAAACTCGTTCCCGTTCTTTGCGGTACGTCCTACAAGAACAAAGGCGTTCAGAAACTTCTCGATGCCATCGTGGATTATATGCCCAGCCCGCTGGATATCCCCGCGATCAAGGGCGTTAACCCCGAGACTGAAGAAGAGGAAGAGCGTCCCGCAGACGACAATGCACCGTTTGCGGCTCTCGCATTCAAGATCATGACCGACCCGTTCGTCGGAAAGCTTTGCTTCTTCCGTGTATATTCAGGACACATCGAAGCAGGCAGTGCCGTTTACAACCCCGGCAAAAATCAGAAAGAACGTTTCGGCCGTATCCTTCAGATGCACGCTAACGAAAGAAAAGATATCGATGTTGTTTACTCCGGTGATATCGCCGCTGTTGTAGGTGTCAAG
>JAGAFQ010000016.1 GCA_017612495.1 Clostridia bacterium | reverse complement strand
TAAGACGGCAAAAAAATCCATAATAATCTCATCTTGACACCCCGAAAACAGCTCACATCTTCTAAAACTTGATTTTTCGGTCGCTTTGTGATATAATGGCAACATCTATACGTATGAGTAAGTTTATTTATCGGATTTTTCAGAAAGGAGCTTGGTTTGATATGAGCAAAATTTCATCTCTTCTTATGACTATCCGAGCATTTTTCTCGAAATTATCGGGTAAGATATCATCGTCTTTCGCTCATATTATCGAAAAGCACCGCGAAAAGCGCGATAAAAAAATGCGCGACAAGCGTCTGGCAAAAGCCACCGAGAAGATGCTCAATGCCAAAATTGCCAACAAGCTTGACGTATATGACGATTTTGACCCTCAAAAGACGGTAAAAGAAAACGAGCACATTTCTTATAGAATGCACAAAGCGTTCTTTCTCCACAACGGACTCAGACGCTTCGATTCCGCATTCAATGCGCTTTTAATAAAATTGCGCGACAAGAGCGCCAAGGCGAGAAGAAAACATAAAAACGAAGCCGGAGCCACCTACATTGACGGCGTTTACGTCGGCAGTGCATTCAACATTTACGATGCCTGCGCGAATGTGCTTATGGTGATCCCGCTTTTATTGCGTTTTTTCTCTTTCATTTTCAACAAGATAAAGAACTTTTTCAAAGCCTTCAAGGGCTTTATGAAAGCCGGCGAAAACCCCGAAAAAGGCTTGCGCGGATTTTTGGCATTTTTCAGACACTATTGGCGCTATGCCGTTGTGGCAGGCGTGTTTGTGTTCGTCTTTATAGGAATTTATACCACTTTCCGTTCGACTGTCTGTGTTGCCGTATATGTTGACGGCGAAAACATAGGCATCGTCGACGATGTTGAACTTTTGTCTGCCGCAAAACGCGACGTAGAAGAGACGATCACCTCGTCTTTGGGACTTTCTTATAAGTTCGGCAAGTCGATGACCTATAAGTTCGTGCGTTACGGCGGACTCACCGGAAAGATGACTTATTCAGAGCTTTATTCGGCGCTTTACGATAAGGGCGCAGAAGATTATATCAGCGCCTATATGCTCTACGTCGACGGCAGAATGGTCGGCGCCATGGAAAGCTATAATGAGGCGGAAAGCCTTATTGAAGAGGTAAAAGAAGAAAAGGTAAAAGCGCTGAATATCGATACCGAAACGGCGGGCGTTACGATCTCGAACAACGTCAAGATCGTAAACCAGCTTTGTCTGCCTGCGACCATCGTTTCAAAGGACTCGATGAAAGATATTCTTTTGGGCAATGCCGATACGCTCGACGTCAACGTTTCCATTTTGCAGGCGCTTGCGGCAAGGAGAGATAACGTTGCAGACCTTATCGACTATTTGTCAAAGACTCTCGACCTCGACTTTTCAACGACTTATTATTTCACCGAAGACATCGGTGACAGTTTTGGCGATACAGAAGACGCAAAGCTGAGTTTCACCGTTGTGAAGACCGAAACCGAGGCACAGCAGCTCCCCTACAAGATCGTCTATGAAGATTCACCCTATTACTATGAGGGAACGAAGGTCTTGAAGCGCGGCGGTGTTTCGGGCAAAAAAGAGGTCGTTTACAGCGTGAGCTACGTTGACGGCAAGGTCAAAGACAAAGTCTTTGTCACCGAGAGGGTAGTATCGTTGCCCACCGATGCCGTCTATTACGTCGGAACGATGAAAAAGCCCGTCAGCGCGCCTACCGGCAAACTCAAATATCCGCTTAAATCCTACGTTGTAACAAGCGAATACGGCGGACGCGATATAACCGGCGAGTATGAACGCCATTCGGGTATCGACTTGTATGCGCCTTACGGCTCATCGATCTATGCCGCAGACGGCGGAACGGTCATTTTTGCCGGAGTGTACAGCACGTACGGCTATCTTACCGTTATCGATCACGGCGGAATACAAACTGCCTATGCGCATCAATCGGAAATTTTAGTTAACGTCGGCGACAGCGTCTTCCAGGGGCAGTTGATCGGCAAAGTCGGCGAGACCGGCCGCGCTTTCGGCGCACATCTGCACTTTGAGGTGCGCGTGGACGGCGTTCAGCAAAATCCCCGCGAATATTTAGCTTTCTGAAACACAAAAGGCTGAAATAAACTATCGTTTGTTTCAGTCTTTCTTTGAGGTAGATACAAATTATGAGTGTAAAAATAGGCAACACCGTGCTGAAGAACGGTCTTTTGCTTGCGCCTATGGCGGGAGTCAGCGATTCTTCGTTCAGAAAGATCTGCATATCATTCGGCGCCGAATATACCGTATCTGAAATGATATCGTCAAAAGCGATTCATTTCAAAGATAAAAAGACGGAGACTTTGGCGGCTGTAAAAAAAGAAGAAATGCCCGTCGCATTGCAGATATTCGGCTCCGATCCCGATATCATGGCAGAGGCGGCGCAAAAGCTTTCGACGGTGAAATACGGCGACTGTCTGCCCGTAGCGATCGATATAAATATGGGATGTCCCGTTAAAAAGATCGTTTGCGGCGGTGACGGCAGCGCGCTTGCGCGCGATCCCGATCTTGCGGCAAGAGTGATATTTGCCGTTAAAAATGCCACCGATCTGCCCGTTACGGTGAAATTCAGAAGCGGATGGAGTGCGTCCGAGATCACCGCGCCGACTATTGCAAAGATCGCCGAAGAAAACGGTGCGAGCGCCGTTTGCATTCACGGCAGGACCCGTGCGCAGATGTATGCTCCCCCCGTCGATCTCGATATAATAAAAGAAGTGAAAAAATGCGTTTCCGCTTCAATTCCCATTATCGGCAACGGTGATATATATTCTGCCGACGATGCCGAAAGAATGTTTGACTATACCGGTTGCGATGCCGTGATGATAGGCAGAGGCGCGCTCGGAAATCCGTGGATATTTGAAGAGATATCGGCGCGCTTGGAGGGGAAAACATATATCCGTCCCGACCGTGATGAAATACTAAAAACTGCCGAAGTGCACATGAAAGACCTGATTTTGCAAAAAGGCGCGAAGATCGGCGTTATGGAGTCAAGAAAGCACATCGCCTGGTACACAAAGGGTATGGACGGTGCCGCCGGAATGCGTGCAAAGATCAATGCCGCTCAAAGTGAGGACGAGTTGTTCACTCTGCTTTCAAAATACCGCACGAAACTCAAAATGAAAACTTGATCTGTATAAGATGCCATCAAATTTGGAGGTTGTTATGAGACCCGAAGAAAAATTATTTTCTTTGCTTAAAGAAAAAAATTTAACGATGTCCTGCGCCGAGTCGATAAGCGGCGGACTCATTTCCAAGCGTATGACCGATATATCCGGCGTATCAGCCTGTTTTTGCGGCGGCGCAGTCACTTACACAAACGATGTCAAAATGCGCGTTTTGGGCGTCGATGCCGCCATAATAGAGCAATACAGCGAGGTCTCTTTCGAGTGCGCAAAGGCGATGGCGGAGAACGTAAAGGAGCTTTACCGTTCCGACGTTTCCGTTTCGACAACGGGCTATGCCGGACCTACCGGCAAAAAAATCGGTCTTGTCTATATCGGCATTTGCGCAAACGGTAAAACCGATGCTTATGAATTTAATTTCTCGGGCGACAGAGAAGAGATAAGGCGGCTTGTGGCAGACAGTGCCATAAGGCTTCTTATCGATGCCCTGATGTGAGGTTATTATGTGGTTTTGGCTTTCTATTGCAACTTTGATATTTTGGAGCGGCTCTGATATATTTTCAAAAATCGGCTGTGCCGACGGCAAAGACCCCTATTCTCATCTCAAAATGATAATGGCGGTCGGTGCAGTCATGGGCATACATGCGGCATATTCACTCATATTCGGTCACGTCTTACTCGATTTCGGCATCATTTTGACCTATTTGCCCATATCTCTGCTTTACATACTCTCTATGCTTTTGGGTTATATCGGACTTCGCTATATCGAACTTTCCGTTTCTTCCCCCATCTGCAATTCGTCGGGTGCCGTTGTCGCGGTATTGTGTCTTGCCACGGGAACTCTCGATTTGGGAGCAGAGGGCAGTATGCGCATACTTTTGATAGGCGCCGTTGCGCTCATCTGCTTGGGCGTTGTGGGGCTCGGCATCGTCGAATCGGTCGAAGACGATGAATTAAGGATGCAAAGGCAAAAATCGTCTAATTTCAAATATACAAAGTCATGGAAAGCCGTTTGTCTTCCGATCGCATATTGCCTTTTGGATGCGGCAGGCACCTTTTCAGACGGCATCGTGCTGACGAAGATCAACGAAGATTCGGCAAACTGCGCTTATGAATTCACTTTCCTTTTTGCGGCTCTTTTGGCATTTGTCTATGTTGTCTTAATAAAAAAGCAAAAGCTTTTGCCGAAGGCGGAGGCGCCGAAATACATCGGTGCGCTCTTTGAAACGCTCGGACAGTTCACGTATATACATGCGCTCTCAAATGAAGAAACTGTCGCTCTTTCTGCGCCGATCATTTCTTCATACTGCGCGCTTTCGGCGGTATGGGGGCACATTTTCTTAAAAGAACGCCTTTCAAAAAAGCACTATATTATGATAGCTTTGGTGCTGATAGGAATTATTCTGCTCGGAATTTTTGACATATAAAGAGAGGAGATCACAATGAAACTCAACTACAAACGCACGGTGATCATAGGCTTTGCCTTTATGTCCATCTTGGCATTCTGGCAGCTCTATGACCAGGTAATACCGGTAATTCTTGAAAAGTATTTTGAAATATCCACGTTTTGGACCAATGCGATAATGTCGGTCGATAATATTCTTGCGATCTTTATGCTGCCGCTTTTCGGCGTTATTTCAGACCGCACGAATACGCCTCTCGGCAAACGCACACCCTATATACTTTTCGGTACAATATTTGCCGTTATTCTTATGATGGCGCTCGTCTTTTTCCAAGCGGGCAATAATCTTGTCGGCTTCCTTATCTGCCTTTTTGCGCTTCTTGTGGTAATGGCTACATACAGAACTCCGACAGTTGCATATATGCCCGACGTCACCGAAAAGCCCTTGCGCTCAAAGGCAAATGCCGTTATCAATCTTGTCGGCTATATCGGCGGCATTTTCACTACCGTCGTCATGATGTTCCTTTTGAAGAGTGAAAAAGCCGATGACGGCAGCAAGGTCTACGTCACAAGTCAGTCTTTTGTACCCGTATTTGCCGTTGTAGCGGCATTTATGCTCATATCTGTCTTGATACTCGTTTTGACGACGAAAGAGAACAAGCTTCCGCACCCCGTTTGTGAAAATGAAGACGAGGCAGGCAAGGGCGAAAAGCTTCCGAAACCCGTCAAGCGCAGTCTTATATTCCTGCTCTTATCCGTCTTTATGTGGTTTATGGCATACAATGCCGTCACGACCGCATTTTCACGCTATTGCGTCGAAATATGGCAAACCGACCTCAGCGCTTCGTCGGGCTATCTGCTCATAGCCACCGTTGCGGCGATCGTCGCATTTTTGCCGCTCGGATTTTTATCTTCCGCTATCGGCAGAAAGAGAACGGTGCTTTTGGGCATTCTGCTTATGGCAGTAGGCTATTTTGCCGCTTTCTTCATCACAAAGCAAACTCCCTTTATGTATCTTATATTTGCCGTAGTCGGCATAGGCTGGGCGGCGATCAACGTCAATTCCTATCCCATGGCAGTCGAAATGGCGAGCGGCAGCGACGTCGGAAAATACACAGGTTATTATTATACTTTCTCAATGGCGGCGCAGATCGCAACTCCTTTGCTCTCGGGCTTTATCATTGATAAACTCGGCTTGGGCTATAAAATACTGTTCCCCTATGCCGTCATTTTCTCACTCATCGCCTTTGTTACGATGTCGTGTGTGCGCCACGGCGACTCAAAGCCGCGCAAAAAAGATTCCGTTATCGAAAATTTTGATGTTGAGGATTGATCTTATATGCTTGCCCTTTATATCATTCTTGCTCTTGCCGTTTTTGCATTGATACTATATCTGTTTTTGATTTTTCCTTCCGTTCGCAAAAATCACGATATCGAGCTTTTGAGAGGGAAATACATCGCACATCGCGGTCTGCACGATAAAAACGATAAGCACCCCGAAAACTCCATGTCGGCATTCTCATTGGCACTCGAAAGAAATTTTCCCATCGAAACGGATATCCACATAACGCGCGATGATGAAGTCGTCGTTTTTCACGACTCAAACACCGAGCGCATCTGCAAAGAAAAGAATATTATTGAAAATATGACGCTTGAAGAGGTCAAAAAACTGCGTCTTTGCAATACCGACGAGCAAATTCCGACCTTAAAGGAACTTCTTGAAACGGTAAACGGCAAAGTGCCGCTGCTCATCGAATTCAAGTGCGAGGACTTAAAAACGTCAAAACGCCTTTGCCGTGCCGCAAATGCCGTTCTTTCGGAATATAAGGGCAAATATCTTATTCAGTCATTCTTTCCGCTCGTTTTGTCGTGGTATAAGAAAAACCGTCCCGACATTTGCCGCGGACAGCTTTCGAGCGCATTTTTGAAAGACAAGCTTCACATGCGCCTTTTGGGATGCCTTGTGTTCAATTTTTTGGCAAGACCTCAATTCGTGTCTTATGAATGCACGTATAAAGACCGTTTTGCGTACAAAATATGCCGTTTTTTGGGCGCTTTCGGCGCAGGCTGGACTATTCGCTCAAAAGAAACGCTCTTTGCTGCTTTGGGCGATTATGACGCCTATATATTTGAAGATTTCGATCCCGAACAATAAAATAAAACGGTTGGAAGATCATTCCAACCGTTTTTTGTTATTCAAATGCGACTTCTTGTTCTATCGGCAATTCCAAAAGTTCGGGGTTTTGCAAAAGATGACGCATAAGCCTCAAAGTTTTTGCAAAATAATAGCCGTCCGCGATCCTTTCGTCAAGCGTGATGCCGAGGTCAAGAAAGATATGTTCTTTCTCTTCGCCGTTTGCCTCTTTTACGCTGACCGAGCGCTTTTCGCCGATTATCGCAAAGAACGAGTTCGTGCCGAAGTTCGTAAGATGATGATATCCCGAATTCAGCTTTATGCTTCCGAGATTTGAAATAAATACGCTTGCGTGGTACGGGTCGTCGTTGCAGAGCGATTGCGGAAGCTTTGCGTGCTTATCGAGCCAATAGATCGTGTTCATAACGAGTGAAAAGATCGGTCTCGGCAGCTTTGCAAGCAAGTCCATTATGTCACCCGTAGAAGACTCGCCGCCGCTTTTTATCGGCACAAGACGTTTTTCAAGTTGTGAATGGAACGTATCGATAGTCGCTTTTTCGGGCACGTCATATATAATGAGCGATTCACCGCCCTCATCTGAAAAGATCTTTTTTGCGACGAAGGCAAGTCTTATGAAATTGCGCTGATAATATTTGTTGTTGCAATAGTATCTGTTCATGCGCGGGCGCAGACAGATAACCTTTGCCATAGCAAAAGCGATAACGTGAAAGAACGTATATTTGAAACTGATGCCGTCATAATTCTTCTTTTCAAGATATTCGTTCAGTTTGGTTATATCGACCGTTTCCGAAATATAAGCTTCGCAGTCGGTGCGGTTTTTGAGAAGATAGGGAAACATATAGTGCATAGAGTCAGTGTCTTTGATAAGGGTCGGCTTTTTAAGTTTTTCTTTCATACCAATCTCCGAAAAAATTATTTTGTTGCGCCAATATAAATGTCAAGTATGCGTTTTGCCAGTTGGTCGGGTCCTTGCTCTTGCATGATTTCTCTTATCGATCTTTTGAATTCTTCAAGTTCGCTTTCGGAATATGAGCCGAGTTTTTTTATTATCTCCGCCATTTCATCTTCGGTTTTGAAGATAAAGCCCGTCTTGCCGTCTTTGACTTGCGTTTTGTTTTTTTCGTCAAAGCGCACGACTGCGGGCAGACCCACCGCCATTGCTTCAAGCATCGATATCGACATCATTTCGGTAAGAGACGCGCTGACGTAATAATCTCCTGCGGAATAGCAAAGCGGAATTTGTGAATGGTCGAGTTTGCCGGCAAAGTGAACGGTCTTATCAAGTCCGAGATCATTTGCCATGGTGCGCAGTGCTTCTGCGTCGGGACCGTCGCCCACGATAAGAAGATGATATTTATCGTTGTCTTTGAAGTTCTTTGCAAAAACGTTCAAAAGATAATCGATGGATTTTTCGGCGCCGAGACGTCCGACAAAGACGCCGAGCAAAGCATCTTGGGGAATGTTCATGTCATTCCTTAATTTGAGCAGTTCATCTTTATTAAAGTTGCAGTAATTGAACGTTGCGGTGTCTATCGCGTTCGGGATGACGTCTACGTGCTTTTTTATGCCGCATTCGGCAAAAAAGTCGATAGCCTTTGCTGAGGGGCTTATGAGAACGTCGGAATTTGACGCGATATAGTGGATATATTTATAAAAGATGTTCTTTGCGACCTTTTGTATCCTGCCGCGAATGACGTAGTGAAAATAGTCGTCATACATCGTGTGCAGAGTATAAATGACGGGTATTCCGAGTTTTTTTGCGGTCTGAACACCGAAGAGCGAAACGCCGAATTCATTGTGAATGTGTATGATATCCGGCTTGAAAGCTCTTAAATATTTATCTCTTGTGCGGCTCTTGGGACTTGCAAGTCCGTAGCCGTATATTTTCTTCATCTTTACGGCGGGGCAATATACAACACCGTTTTCAAGCTTGTGGTGGCGCAAATTCGGGTCTGCGGTGACTATCAGAACGTTATGACCCATTTTCGTCAAACTCTCCTTCAACATTGAAACATGTGTTATGACGCCGTTGACGTACGGATGATATGCCTCAATAAAAAGCGCGATATTCATTTTTTACTCCTGACATACTGAAAGTGCTTTAAAACAACAGTAATTATACACAATTTCGCCATAATTTGCAATAGAAAACTTTAACAAAGCCGAAACGCAAAAAATAATTTTGATATGGCGGTCGAGAAATAACGAGCAAAAACGAGAAAAACGGAGAAAAAAAGAGATTGTAAAAACTAAATCGAAATTTCCGAACTTTTTTTCAAAAATGTGTTGACAAGGGCGTTTTTGGGTGCTATAATAACGAACGTTGTAAAAGCGAAACATAAAGTTTTTTACGGAGGATATATAAAATGTCAACATTTATGGCAAAGAACGAAACCATCGAACGTCGTTGGTACGTTATCGATGCTGCCGGCAAGCCGGTAGGCAAGACTGCTGTTATGGCAGCAAATATTTTAAGAGGCAAACATCGCCCCGAATTCACACCCCACGTTGATTGCGGCGAATTCGTCATCATCATCAACGCATCCAAGGCAATTTTCACGGGCAATAAGCTCCAGAACAAGAAATATTACCGTCATTCGGGTTACATCGGCGGTCTTAAAGAAGTTTCCGCCAAGACTCTTATGGCTTCAAAGCCCGAAGAGGTACTTCGTTTGGCAGTTAAGGGCATGCTTCCCAAGAACACCATCGGCGCAAACTCACTTACCCGTCTCAGAGTTTACCGCGACGGTCAGCACAATCAGCAGGCTCAGAAGCCTATTTCCCTTTAATTTGAGTGTAGAGAAGGAGTAACAGAATATGTATACAAGTGCAAAACCTTATTTCTACGGAACCGGCAGAAGAAAAAAATCAATCGCTCGCGTTCGCGTTATGCCCGGTACCGGTGTTGTAACCATCAACAACCGTGATATCGACGATTATTTCGGACTCGGCACTCTTAAACTTATCGTAAATCAGCCTTTCGGCGTAACTGAGACCGAAGGCAAATTCGACGTAGTCTGCACCGTTGCCGGCGGCGGCATTTCAGGTCAGGCAGGCGCTATCCGTCACGGTATCGCAAGAGCTCTTCTTAAAGCTGACGAAGCTTATCGTCCCGCTCTTAAGAAAGCAGGTTTCTTGACAAGAGACCCTCGTATGAAAGAAAGAAAGAAGTACGGTCTCAAAGCCGCACGTCGCGCACCGCAGTTCTCCAAGAGATAAGCTTATTCATCAAAAAAAGGCCTTCCCCGTGGAAGGCCTTTTTTTGATGAAGCAGCCTATCGGCTGCCTTGCGGCCTGCTCAGCAAGCTTCGCAGGTACTCGCTGAAATCGATCCAGCGGATCGATTTTTTAACGCTCGTACAGTTCTCCAAGAGATAAATTTTTATTTCAAATACAAAAAAGCACTCACGTTTATGGGTGCTTTTTAATTTGCAAAAATATTGCGGTGTTATTAATATCATCAGCCGATAAAATTGAGAAAATACGTGTATGCCATGCCGAGAAATGTTCCGACGGCATAGCCGAGCGAGCCGACGATAAGGCCCGCCGAAAGCAGATGTTCGGCTTTTACGGCTTTGCTGACACTCGGTATAAAAGCGGGGCCGTATATTCCGGCTGTCAGAGTGATTATCATCGTATCGGCATCAACAGAGAATACTTTGCACAAGACGGCGTGTATGATGAAAGAAATAGTGGTAATGCACGCATAGAATGCAAATATTTTGAGCGAAACGGCGCCGATCTTTCCCAAATTTATTATCGAGGCGATTGAATAACTGAAAACGGTCGCAAAATATTGACCTATTATGTCGTTTTCTTTTACCGAATTTACTTTTTTGTTTAGTGAAAGCAGTATTCCGCCGACGGTGGCGCCTATCATCAATGCCGGAACGACATAGTTCGTCATAGTTCCGTCGATCTTGCCTTTTGCAAGCCAAATGAGCATACCTATTCCAAAGGATACGGCAACTATCATAAAGGCAATGAGCAAATTGCGAATGACGCCTTTGTTTCCAAACGAAAAGGGAAGAGCGTCATTTTCATTTTCAGCACCGGGCTCGGATGTGATCTTTGCTTTTTCGGAACTTTTCAAGAAACGCGAGAGCAGTGGCTTTGCGGCGAACGTCAGAAAAACGTAGAATATTCCGCCGAACATAATATCCGACAGATTTGCCGTTAAAATAAGCTCATTATCTAATTGAAACATACACGCCACGGCGTTGAGATTCGGCGTTCCGCCCGTATAGAGCGCCACCGCCATACCGCCGAGTGTCCCTCCTCCGTCAATATTGCGGGCGATAAGAACATATATTAAGAATGTTGCGCCCATGACGGATATTATCAAGAGAAAAAACGATAAAAGCGTGGACTTTGAAAGCCGCAATACGTTTTTTATGTTGTTTGAAAACAGCAAAAGGGGAATGGCAACGGATATGCCGGCATATGCAATAATTTCGGCTATGGATGTATCCCTTGCGGGGAAAAATGCCGATGCCGCCAACGAATAAATAATTCCGGCAAGATATGCCGCGCCGATACAGCCGATCAAAGATATCGGCTTTGCGTGGCGGTATTTCAATATCAGCAGAGGAATAATTAACGTCAGCACAAGTTCGGTTATCGTTATGATCATATTAACTCCACTTAAAAATCATTCTCTGCATTTCAAAGCCAATGAGGTGTCGATGCGTTTGACTTTTTGCAATAGCAGAAGAAGTATAAAGAAGAATATCGCCAAAGCGGATAAAAATACTATTACGTAATCTTCGATGGGCAGTTCAAAAAACATTCCCGTTGCGAATTTTGAAAAAACGTAGCGGCAAAGACCGCTGCTTATTATCTTTGATACGGGAATGGCAAAGATGAGAGCGGCGATGACGGAATATGAAATGGGGCTTATATACATACGGTGCGCTTCAAAATGATCGTAACCCAAAACGTGTATCAGCGAGATGCCGATCGAGGTACTGTCTATCATCGTGCTGACAATAAGATAGAGCGCCGCTATAAAAATGAGTATCGACGAAATATATGAAAACCACATAAACGGGGTTACTGCCCGTTTCATCAAGGAAATATTATTCAAAATGTCCTCTGTTTTAGTTTTTGAATAGATAAGAGAATCATCTATATCCGGCTCATCAGAGAACAAAACGGTGTTATAAAATGAGCTTGAACAATCAAACATCTCTCTTACGCAGTCAATATGCATATAGAGTTCCATATTTGAATTTGAATCGACGATATCCGTAATAATTACCGAGAACTCTTTTTCTGCGACGCCTTCGCAAAAGGTAAGTTTACTGCCTTTTTTCAAATTGAATTTAGAAGCGAGAGCTTTTCCCGCAACGGCAGAATCCGTATCATTGTCGGGCTTTGCCGAATAGAATTTACTGTTTTCGGGAATTCCCACAAGAGAGAATATGATATTGTTTTCGCCGTATTCGGATTTTACGTTTTTGATAAATATTTTTTCGCCGCTCGTCGCAAGATCCTTTGCGGGGTATTTAAGCGTGCATAGGTATTTGTAATTTGTGTTTTCGATCGTTGACGATACGTTGTTTTTTATCATGGCATTCGTCGAAAGTCCCAGCATGAGAATTATGAGCGATGACAAAACGCAAACAAAGGTGATGATGCTGCCGCGTTCTTCTATCAAGTGGCGCAGCTTGAAACGGCGAATGAAATTGTTCGTTTTGAGTTTTATATTGAAAACTTTTTTGCTTTCGTATGTGCCGCGTATCAAAGAGAGCGCAGAATGCGAGAGGGAACGGTTCAAAACGATGTAATTGACCGCAAAATTTACGATCGGCGGCATTACCAAAGAATATAAATATAAAACAAGCGGGTTTGACAGTTCATAATATGGAAAAGAATTCACGCCGTGAAAAGCGCGCATCGAAATATCGGTGATCTCGGGGAGAAAACCGACCGTAAGACCGATAATTCCGCCCAAAAATGAAACGATAACACCGGGGAAAATGTAGAACGATATGATAGTGCGTTTAGATACTCCCAGCGCATAAAGTGAGCCTATCACATTATGGTCGTTGTGTATCTCATTGCGCGTTACTACGGCAAAAATGAATGCGAGCATGGCAATGAGCAAAATGCCGACAGAAAATCCCGCGCTTTTGTAAATAAACGCATATTTTAGTTCGATGTCCATGCGCCTGTTATCTTCTCTTTCGATGAACTGCAAGACGTTCGGCATCGATCCATTTTCGCCGTTTTGCATCGAAGATATGTATTCTCTTAAAGATTCATCGGCATTTATAAGATGTGAATCATCGATCTTCATATCATAAACGGCGTGCGAAAAGTTTACAAGATCGTCTTTTGAAGAAAGTCGGTATGCATAAGTATATTCGGGCGTATATCTGTTATCGCAATAGTATTTTTCGAATTCGCTATCGGTGACGATCACCCACAAAAAGCGGTCAGCTGTCGCACATATATCGTTCATATGTTCGGTCGAATGAACGTAATCGGGTAGCGATGCGATGCCGCAGACGGTATATGTATTATCGCCGATATCTATACTGTCGCCGCATGAGATATTGTATTTATAAGCGTAATTTTGCTCAATGACGGCTTGATAATCCGAATCGGGCAGAGTACCCTCAAAAAACACCTGAACATCGATGTTTTCTCTTTGTCTGAAAATTCGGTATATTTTATTTTCGGACTGTACGTCAACGCCGAAATTTTCTTGAATTTGAACGTTATATTCTTCGCAAAGCTTTGAAATTTCATCATCGGGTATCGGAAAAAGCGTTGTGAACTGTCCGTCTTCGATACGTTCAAAATCTTTGTTGTTTTGGCGCCCGTCAATGATCGTGAAAGCCGTTCTTTCAAGCGACACTATCACGGTGACAACGGCAAAAACGAGCAGGATCTGCGCGAAATGCCGGGCAAAATTTTCTTTGAACGAACGAAAAAAACGTTTTATAAGTAAGCGGGGCATTAAATATTCTCCAAAGCGCAGGCGGAGATCCTTTCGGAATTCATATACGATTCCGAAACGGCACCGTCTTTTATTGTAATGATTTTGTGCGCCATCGGCTTTATGGCGCTGTTGTGAGTGACGATGAGAATGGTGGTGCCGTATTCTTTATTGACCTTTTCGATAAGTGAAAGTATCTCATAAGAGGTTTTTGAATCCAAAGCACCGGTCGGCTCATCGCAAAGGAGCAGTTTTGGTTTTTTTATCAGCGCACGCGCTATTGCGCAACGCTGCTGTTCACCGCCCGAAAGCGTGTTCGGAAAGCAGTTTTTCTTGTCTTCGAGGACCAAAAACGACAAAAGCTCATCGCGATCGAGCGGAGACGGCGCAAGATATTTGCACACGTCCACGTTTTCGGCAACGGTAAGATTCGGTATAAGGTTATAGAACTGAAAAACAAAGCCGAGAGCGTTTCTGCGATAGGCGGCAAGTTTTTTATCAGAAAGATTTGAAAGCTCGACGGAATCTACGCATATCGAGCCTGAGTCAAAACGTTCGAGTCCGCCGATGCAATGCAAAAGGGTAGACTTTCCGCTTCCGCTCGGGCCCATGATGACGCAAATGTTGCCCTCATCGACAGTTGCGGATATATTATTAAGGACAAGCTGCTTGTTGTCGGCTTGTCCGTAATATTTTTGCAAGTTTGTGATCGTTAAAAACATAATATAATTTCTTTCCGGGTACCAAATTACAATTTTTTGTAATAAACTCTGTAAACTCTCGAAAGCACACCGCCGAGCGATTCGATGGCACCGTTTGAGCTTGCGTTGTTTTCCATGATGGTGCCGAGCGATATTCTTGTGATATGGTTTTTATCCACCGATTTTTTCGTCTCGTAATAGAGTGCTTTTGAAATGCCTTTGTGCTGATATTCGGGTATGACGTATTGAAGCACGCCGCGAAGACCTTTGATCTTTTTGCGGCCGAATAAGTAAACAAGAAGTGCGATAGGACCGGTGCGGCCTTTCATCTTTTTGATAAGCTCGAAATAGTCGGGTATCGAGAGGGTAAAGCCGATGGGCGCGCCGTCGCTGTTTCTTCTTGCGATAAAAGCATAATCCGGGTCGATAAAGCGCTTCCATGACAAAACGAGTTTTTTGAGCTTACTGCGCGAGGGCACGCTCTCAAAATTGACGTCCGTTGACGCGGACTTCATGATCGTGTGAACGTCATCAATCTCCTTATCCAAATTTTTCATATTCAATTTGGAAATGGTGATGCTGTTTTCCTTTAAGGCTTTTTCTGCGGTGTCTTTGATCTTTTGCAGCTTTTCGGGATCGCTCTTGTATTCATACTCATAAGCATCCGTGAGCTTTTCAAAGCCGCCGTTTTCAAACAAAGTCTTATAGTAATCGGGGTTGTGAGATGTGAAGATCATGGGCGAGCGGTCAAAGCCCTCGATAAGGATGCCGCGTCTGTTATCGGGGTCGTGATGGAAGAAACTTCCCACGATATATTTTGCGCCGTTGCGCTTTAAGCTTTTTTGGACGGAATCCATAAGCTCATTGAACACGTTTTGATCGTTCACTACTTCAAAATGAGAGAAATAACCGCAATATTCGACGTTAAGCTGCTTGTTTCTCGCGATCGTTATCAAGACTCTGCCGTTCATTTTTCCCGATTCGTCAAATGAACAAATACATTTATATTTCTTTCTTTTGAAAATCAGTTTTTTGAGTGTCTTTTTGAGATCGCTGCGTATGTAGGGGACGTAATTCGGATCGTTTTTATACAGTTCATCCCCGAAGTCGATAAATTTGTCAATTTCCGTAGGCTTTAATTTGCGAATCATATTTTCCTCCCGATAAATGCAACATCGTTGCGGTAGAATAAAATTCTGAAAATTTTGCCGGATGATATAATATTATTATAATAAAAACTGTTAACATTTTCAAGTTTTTTCGCAAAAAAGGCACTCGCAAAACCGAGTGCCTGCAATTATATCAAATATGCAAAAATTATATAGAGGGCAATTACGGCATCGACCGACAAAAATGACAGCCACAATACTTTTTTGCCGAGGGAGAGTGCGGTTTTGAAAATCAAATAGGGTATCAGCAATAAAACGAGCGGCAGAGCCAAAGTGAAAATTGCCATAAAGATAAATTGCAAAACAGTGCCCCAAACCAAAGATATAAGCGCAAATGAGGCAAAATAAAGCGATAGGCAGAGAGAGGCGAGTATCACGACTGCGAAAAGCAAAATAAAAAG
>JAGAFQ010000015.1 GCA_017612495.1 Clostridia bacterium | reverse complement strand
GTCTTTCGGATATTTCTTGCCGAAGATCATATTGGCTATTGCCGCCAAAAGCAGAACTCCGAAGAAGATGACGAATATTATCGCCGCCTTGGCAGCAAAAATGTAGTCGGTCACTTTGTTTTTGATATATATAAAGCCCATTATCGCACATACGGCGATGACAAAGGCATATAAAAGACGTGTAAAGTCTCTGTCGGCAAGTTCTCTTTTGTGCGCGCGTTCGGCACTTGTCGTTTTCTGTTTGCTCACGTTAAATCACCTCATATTGTTATTCAAAGTTCAAGCTCATAGGATAAGCACGAAAGCACGAAGCCCGATGCCGTTTCGGTGCGCAATATGCGCTTGCCGAGCGTGCAGATCGAAAAACCGCACTTTGCGGCTTTTTCGACTTCGTTTTCATCAAATCCGCCTTCGGGTCCTATGAATATCGCAACTTTCGGCTTTGCCTCAAAGTTTTTATACTTGCAAAGTATGTCTTTTATATCGACGCCGTTTTCATTTTCATAGCAGAAAATTTTAATATCGGCATCTGCGGCATCCAAGAGTGCATCTTCAAATTTTTGCGGCATGGCGATATGCGGCACTGTTCCTCTGCCGCTTTGCTTGGCGGCAGCTTCGGAGATCTTCTGCCACCTCTCGACCTTTTTCATCGCCGAGGGCGAATCTATCTTGGCAATACATCTTTTTTCTGAAACGGGGACTATTTTGAAAGCTCCGCATTCGACCGCTTTTTGGACTATAATATCCATCTTATCAAGTTTCGGTATGCCCTGATATATCACGGCAAAATAAGGCGGTTCGGTATCGCACATACTCTTCGATAATATCTTTGCCGTAACGCTCTCTTTGTTTATTTCGGTTATTTCGCAGTCGTAAAAAACACCGTGCGAATCGGAAACACTTATCTTTTCGCCCGTTTTCATACGGAGCGAATGTGAGATATGGTGTGCGTCATCGCCCTTGATGCAAACCGTGTCGCAAAGGATGCAGTCGTCACTTGCAAAGAATTTCGGCATTGATGTTTCCCCCAAAACTTGGTATCGCATAAGACACGTATATTTTACTATAAAAGGCAAAAATTTTCAATATATTTTCCCAATTTACAAAAAATATATTCGGCTTTTATTTTTTGATGAGCGCAATGCCCTTCCAGTCGTTTTCGGCAATTTCGCAAACGATCTCAAAGCCGCAGTTTTCGGCGCATTTTTTGACGTCTTCGGCGCTCGTGTTTATTATGCCGGAAAGTATGAGCGTTCCGCCGGTCTTAATAAACGGAGGCAAATCGGGCAGCATTCTTATTATGATATCGGCAACGATGTTGGCAATAACAAGATCATATTTGCCGTTTTCGGGCATTTTCGCATCGCGCAAAAGATCAGACACGCCGCATTCGATCTTCGTGCAGCCGTTATCTTTGACGTTTTCTTTTGCCACTCTCACCGCCACGGGGTCTATATCGCAGGCAAAAATGTTGCCGCTGCCGAGCTTTTCTGCGCAAATGGATAAAATCCCGCTGCCCGTGCCGACATCCAAAACGCTATCTCCCGCTTTGAGATATTTTTCCATAAGTCTTACGCAAAGGCGCGTTGTTTCGTGAGTGCCGGTGCCGAATGCCATTCCGGGATCCATTTTGACTATGATCTGTCCTTCTTTTGCGTCGAATTTTTCCCACATCGGAACGATAACGATCTTTTCTCCGGCAAAGACGGGCTTATAATATTGTTTCCACGAATCTGCCCAATCTTCTTCGTTCAAGCGCTCGGCAAAGACTTTTGCCTGAACTCCGAGCGCAGCGAAACGGTCTTTCAAAAACGAAATATACTCGTTTTCGTTCTTGTCTTCTGAAATGTATATCGACACCGATGCCACGGTCTTGTCTTTTTTCAAGATCTCCTCGTCTATGAGTTCACCGTAAACGGGATCAGCCGTGATATCGCTGTAATCTTCGATCTCAAGCCCCGATTCGAGCATACTCATAACGGCGCACATAGTGTCAAGATCTTCTCTTTTTCCCTCTGCTTTAATTTTCTCCCAAATCATTTTGTACCTCAAATTCAAATAGGGTAGACGCTATCGCCTACCCTTTTGTTTACTTAAAAAGTTTTGAAAAGAATTTTTCCTTTTTGGTGTAATTCTTTTTGCCACAGCTCTCGCCGAACTGTCTTAAAAGCTCTTTTTGCTTTGAGTCAAGCCCCTTCGGGACTTCGATAGTCACTCTGAAATTAAGGTCGCCCTTGGCTTTTGAGTTTATCACTTGTATGCCCTTGTTGCGTATCGTGAAAACGGTGCCCGTTTGGGTGCCCTCGGGAATATCGAACGAGGTGTTGCCTTCAAGCGTCGGCACGGTGATGGTCGCGCCGAGCGTCGCCTCGGTGAAAGTTATCGGGATCTCGCAGAAAAGATCGTATCCGTCCCTCTCGAAAATCGGGTGAGGTCTTACGTTCACCGTGATTATCAAATCACCGGAGGGGCCTCCGTTCTTGCCGTCGTTGCCCTGACCGCGTACCGACATACGGCTGCCGTCGTCAATGCCCGCGGGGATAGTGACGTCGATCTTTTTGTTGACTCGTTTTTGTCCCTGACCGCGGCAAGACGGACAAGGATTTTTGATCTTTTTGCCGCTTCCGCCGCACTCATCGCACACTCTTGTGGTCTGGAACATACCGAGTGCCGTGCGCTGCGATACGCGGATCTGTCCCGTACCGCCGCACTTTGGGCAGGTCTCTGCGGAAGTTCCTTTCGCCGCACCGCTTCCGCCGCAATCGCCGCACTTTTCGATCTTTGCGAAGCTTATTTCCTTTTTGCAGCCGAAAGCCGCCTCTTCAAAAGAAATGGTGAGTCTTGTTCCAAGATCCTCGCCGCGCATAGGACCGTTTCGGCGAGAGGAGCTTCTCTGTCCCCCCATGCCGAACATATCGAAAATATCGCCGAAATCAAAGCCTCCGAAGCCTTGCGAGCCGAAACCGCCGAATCCGCCGAAGCCCTGATCGCCGCCCATATTCGGGTCTACTCCGGCATGTCCGAACTGATCGTAGCGTGCCTTCTTCTCGGCATCGGATAATACCGCATAAGCCTCGTTTGCCTCTTTGAATTTGATCTCTGCCTCTTTATCGCCCGGATTCATATCGGGGTGATATTTTTTGGCAAGATTGCGATATGCTTTTTTTATCGTGGCTTCGTCGGCATTTTTATCAACGCCCAAAACCTCATAATAATCGCGCTTTGTGTCTGCCATTAAAATTTCCTGCCTTTTTTGTTATCGGGCGGAAAAATTCCGCCCGACAGCACAAAAATTATTTGTTTTCTTCAGTCTTGTCTGTATATTCGGCATTATACGTGCCATCGGGATTCTGACCGGCATTTGCGCCGTCAGCGCCGTCGGCGCCGCCTTGAGGATTTGCCTGCTGATAAAGTTTTTCTGAAATAGCGAAGAATTTCTTTTGAAGTTCTTCTGTGCCTTTCTTTATAGCCTCGGTGTCGTTGCCCTTGACAGTCTCTTTAAGAGCGTCGATGGCGGTCTGAATGTCTTTCTTTTCATCCTCCGTCACCTTGTCGCCGAGTTCGCCGAGCGATTTTTCGCTCTGGAAAATAAGGTTTTCGGCGTTGTTCTTGACTTCAACAGCCTCTTTGAGTTTTTTGTCTTCTTCGGCAAACTTTTCAGCATCCTTGACCGCCTTGTCGATATCTTCCTTGCTCATATTGGAAGAAGACGTGATGGTGATGTGCTGTTCTTTGCCCGTGCCCTTATCCTTTGCGGTAACATTTACGATGCCGTTGGCGTCGATATCGAACGTGACCTCGATCTGCGGTACGCCTCTGGGAGCGGCGGGAATGCCGTCAAGATTGAATCTGCCGAGGGTGGTGTTGCCCGATGCCATATCGCGCTCGCCCTGCAAAACGTGGATCTCAACGGAGGTCTGACCGTCTGCGGCAGTCGAATATACCTGGCTCTTCTTTACCGGGATGGTGGTGTTTCTGTCGATGATGCGGTTGAATACGCCGCCCAAGGTCTCGATGCCGAGGCTCAAAGGAGTAACGTCGAGGAGCAAAAGATCTTTGACTTCGCCGCCGAGAACACCTGCCTGGATGGCGGCGCCGATAGCGACACATTCATCGGGGTTGATGCCCTTGAAAGGCTCTTTACCGACAAAATCTTTAACTGCATCCTGAACTGCGGGGATACGGCTTGAACCGCCTACCAAAAGGACTTTTGCAATGTCGGAGGTCGAAAGGCCTGCGTCTTTGAGCGCCTGACGTGTCGGGCCCATGGTCGCTTCAACGAGGTCTGCGGTGAGTTCATTGAATTTAGCACGGGTAAGAGTTGCGTCAAAGTGCTTCGGTCCCGTTGCGTCTGCCGTGATAAAGGGCAGATTGATATTTGCGCTTGTCATACCGGAAAGTTCGATCTTTGCTTTTTCAGCGGCTTCTTTGAGTCTTTGCATAGCCATCTTGTCGCCGCGAAGATCGATTCCGCTTTCGCTCTTGAAGGTGTCGACGATCCAGTCGATTATTCTCTTATCGAAGTCATCGCCGCCCAAACGGTTGTTGCCGGCAGTTGCCAAAACTTCAAAAACGCCGTCGCTGATCTCGAGGATCGATACGTCGAACGTACCGCCGCCGAGGTCGAAGACCATGATCTTCTGATCGGTGTTGTCTTTATCTACACCGTATGCAAGAGCCGCCGCGGTGGGCTCGTTGATAATACGCATAACTTCAAGTCCCGCGATCTTGCCGGCATCCTTTGTCGCCTGGCGCTGTGCATCGGAAAAATATGCGGGGACGGTGATGACCGCCTGCGTGACGGATGAGCCGAGATATGCCTCTGCATCGCTCTTGAGCTTTTGCAGTATCATAGCCGAGATCTCCTGGGGAGTATAAGTCTTGTCGCCTATCTGCGTCTTATGATCTGTGCCCATTTCACGCTTGATAGACATTACCGTGCCGTCGGGGTTGGTGATGCACTGACGCTTTGCAACCTGGCCGATCATACGCTCGCCGGTCTTTGAAAACGCAACGACGGAAGGAGTCGTTCTCGCTCCCTCGGGGTTTGTGATTACGATAGGTTCGCCGCCCTCATAGACTGCGACACAAGAGTTGGTAGTACCAAGGTCGATACCGATGATTTTTCCCATAATGATTTCCTCCAAACAGTTTGACTGTTATAATATATGTTTTTGTTTTATTGTATATATAATGGTTGGTTAGTTGGCAACCCGAACCACTGCATATCTTATTACCTTTTCGCCGATGGCATATCCCTTTTGGAATACCTTGGCTATCACGTTTTCGCCCAAAGCGGGATCTTCGGTGTGCATGACCGCTTCATGCTTTGTCGGGTCGAAATTTTCGCCCTCGCATCCGAACTCGGTGATACCGAGCTTTTCATTGATTTCCGAGAACTGTGCGATGATCTTCTTTATTCCGTCCGAAAGCGCCTCTCCGTCTTCGAACTGCGCCGCTCTTAACAGATTGTCATACATCGGAAGATATGCTTTTATAACGTCCGAATATGCGTCCGAATAAACTGCGTCTTTCTCTTTTTGAGCGCGTTTGCGGTAATTGTCGTATTCTGCCATTATGCGAAGATATTTGTCGTGTTCTTCGTTTTTATCTTTAATGGCGTCGTTCGCTTCCGCCTTCAGTTTTTCGATCTCTCCTTTGAGATCGCCGAGTTCTTTTTTCAAGGCTTTTTCGGCTTTATCGGCCTTTTGAGGCTTATCTGCCGAAACTTTCTTTGTTTCTTTTTCCATTAGTCTGTGTTCTCCTTTGTATCGCTGACTATTTTTTATCGCCGAATTCAGGCAGCATACGTTCCGTTAACATATCGCTGATTTTTTCGGACATACAGTCGATGAATGCGGTGACCTTGGAATAGTTCATTCTGCAAGGTCCCAAAACACCGATGGCGCCGATCACCTCGTCGCCTCTTTTGACGGTGCGAAGCACCAGGGATGACGAGCCGAGAGAGGGTGATTTATCGTTGCCGTTGCCGATAAAGATATTGACCTTGTCGGGATCGGCAGACGCCACAAGATTCAGTATATCGTCTTTTTTCTCGAAGACACCGAATACTTCCTTTAAGTTTTCACGCGACTGATATTCGGGATATTGAAGCACCCTGTCAACACCGTCGATGTGAAGTTCGCCGAGGTCGAATTCCTCGTAAAGACTGTAAATGTGCGAAAGCACGTCATCGACAAGCTCGGCATAGTCGCCCATCTTGCTTTTGAGTTCCATGATAACGGGCAGGCTTATCTGCGCGATGCCGAAACCGGAAAGCATTGAATTGAGAAGCTTTGAAAATTCCGATAAAACCTCTTCGTTTATGTCAAGCTTCGTATATATGCGCTTTGAACGTGATTCGCCGAAACTCATTATGCAAACGAGCACAAAATCATGCTTTGAAAGATAAAGAGCATCGAAGCGCGAAATGAATATTCCGTGATTTCTCGGCTTGACCGCCAAAGAGGTATAGTTTGTCATAGTGCCGATGAGCCTGCTTGCCGCCTCGATGATGCCGCCGAGCTCCGCGCGTTTTTTATCGAGCATCGAATTCAGATCGTCTATCTCGTTTTCGGTCATAAGATAGCGCTGCATGAGAGAATCGACGTAGAATTCATATCCCTTTTTTGAGGGGACTCTGCCGGAGGATGCGTGAGGCTGTTCAAGATAGCCGAGCTCTTCAAGATCTGCCATCTCGTTTCTGATGGTCGCAGGAGATACCGACATATGGGTGGTCTGCATCAAGCTTTTTGAGCCGATCGGTTCGCCGTTTGCAATGTGCATATCGACGATCGCTTTGAGAATTTGCTTTTTTCTGTCGCTGAGTTCTCTTTCGCCGGATTTCATAGCCGTTCTCCTTTCATTTTTTAGCACTCGAAGCCTTTGAGTGCTAACTACTATATAAATGTATCACTTTTTCGGGATATATTCAATACTTTTCTCAAAAAAAATGTTAATATTTTATGACCAAAACGATAATTTTTATCACTTAAAGGCGAAAAGTGTAAAAAAAATGCTTTGCCGTTCGGCAAAGCATTTTTTTATTTAATTCAATGTAAGAAGATCTTCGATATCAAATACGTCGGTATCATCCATATCAAGTGATAAATGATCACGTATGCAGACGGTATGCTGCCGAGCGAATGTGTAAAGATCGCAAATGCCGCAAAGAGCACGGCAACTATGCACGAAAGGACTTTTATGACCCTGTTGGTTTTCAGCGACATCGTGACCTTGGTCGCGAGATATAAGGTCTTCAAAAGCGATTTTGCGGAGCCTCTTGAAACGATACCGCTCTCAACGCTTTCCGATACGGTGGGTATCTGCTCCTCTTCGGTCGAGCGTATCACTCTTACGGGATAGCTTTCAAGGTCGATGCTCTTCGAAAGAAGCTCATCGTCGATATTGGGGTCGAACGAACGGATACCGACGCACATTCCCTGACGGTAAAGCTTGCGCAAAATAAACTCGAATTCGGCATCGATATTGTATTGGATATACATCTTCGCCGCCAAATTGCCCTCGTATGCGACGTACATAATGGATAATTCGCGCGTCGTCTCGAATTTCGTATCGTCGACGTCCAAAACTGCCGAAAATCCGTTTGCCTCCATATAATCGCGGCGTCCGACGAAGACCCGTTTGCCGTTGACCAAAGCTTCGATGCCGTGCTGCGATGCAGATACGAGTTCAACGTTCTCGGAATGTCCCAAATCAAGAGTTGCGATATCGAGCACGTCGGCAAGCGGTCCGCCCGCCTTTGCGAATACGCTGGCGACGTTATAGATGATGTTGTCTATTCTGTTGTTACCGTAAACCTTGACGCTCTTGACCTTGACTCCGCTCGGCAAATATACGTCTCTGTCTTCAATAGTGATGACGGAGGCATCTACTATATCGCTCGTCACAGTCGTTCCTATCACCGCGCTGTCATTCTCAAACGATGAGTTGGCAACACGGAAGAAAGGATATCCGCAAGCGACAAATGAGCCGAGGGGCGCGCAAATAAGAAACGTGATGTAAGCATAAGAGACGCTTGCATACGTGGTGTCTGCAAGATATGATGAGAAGAAATAAGCGCCGACTGCCGCCAAAACGGAAAAGATGAGTCCTATGCCGATGCCGGCGTGGATATACATTTTTTTATTTGACGTCTTATAGAATTTGTCGATAAAGCTCGTGCGTGAGCAGGAAAATACGACGGGATGATCGTAGAGATATTCTGAAAATGCCGCCTGCTCGGGGAAGGACTCTTCGTCGCTCATTCTCGTCACGGCATATTTGACCTTTCTCGAAGAAATGATCTTGAACGCCATAAACTCGCGCTTGAACGACCAAAGCTGATATATCGAATGGAAGAACAAAATGAACATAACGGGCAGATTATACATAGCAAGGCTTTGTCCCTTTGTGCCCTTTATGCAGATATACGCGCTGTATATTATCGACACGATAACGGCTGTTGCCGAAACGCTTTCGGGTATGAATTTGCCTTTGAACATCTGCTTTATGCCGTAGAATATGTCGCGGTAAAGCGGTGCCGCGGCAAGCAAAATGAGCTGAATATCAACAAGCGCAAAAATGACGGAATAATCCTTGGGGTCCATAAAGCCCGGGAGCTTTAAGCCGATGAACGAGGCATTTTCAAGCAGCGCGGAGATAAGCGTCAAAATGCCTATGACAACCGTATTTATCGCCAAGACCTTGTGCGCTTTTTTATATTTTGAAAGAATATCTTTGTTTTGAGAGCTTGATTTATATTCGCCCGAAATAATGCTCGGAGCGCCGACCTCTTCGGGATCGGTAAGATAGCCGAGCGATTCCGTTTCGCTTCTTCCGTCCATCTCTTCTCTCATTTTATCGAGATCCGCCTTATCCATACTGACGGTCTTTGTGAGTTCGTCATCAAGTCCGAGCGCGACCATGAGTTCATAGTCACTCTTGTCGAATTCGGCGACTTTCGGCGCGTTTTGCTCGTCAAAATCGGAATCTGCCGACGCAAATTTGCCGATAGGCTGGAAATTCCAGGTGGGGGCATCATCGCCGCTCGGAGATTCGGCATCTGCGGAAATTATGGATGCGCCGAGTTCCCTTGCCACCTCATCCTGGCGGTGGCTCTCGTCGGTCATGGAAAGCACGTTCGTCTTGACGTCGTCAAAGTCGCCTGTATTTTCGTTTGCGGGTCCTTCAAAATCGGTCAGCGCCGCTTTGAATTCTTCTTCTGCGCGTCTTGCTTCTTCGGCAATGCGTGCTTCTTCTGCAATGCGCTTTTCTTCGGCGATACGCTTTTCTTCCGCTATGCGCGCTTCTTCGGCAAGTCTCGCTTCTTCGGCTATGCGTGCCTCCTCTGCAAGTCTTGCCTCTTCGGCGATGCGCATATCATCTGCATTCGGATGCTTCTTTTCACGTCTTAACTTGTACTTATGGCTTATGGGAAAAACAACGTCCGATGCAACGTCGTCTTCATCGTCTTTTTCGGTTTCAGGCTCGACGGTCTTAACATCGTCAATAGGACGGATATCGTCCATATTTTCGCGCAACATACGTACAAGCTCGTCTGCGCTCATATCGTCTTTGTCGTAATTAACCATATCTACTCTCCAAATTTATTTTACAAGTTTTACTGTTTTCTATATGTCATCTGTTTTCGTTTGACGTCACTTAAAATGACCGCCGCAGCCGCCGAAACGTTGAACGAATTCACACGGCCGTACATCGGGATGGAAACGATGAAATCGCATTTTTCGGAAATGAGCTTCGAGATGCCGTCGCCCTCACTGCCCAAAACGATGGCGGCAGGAGAGGTGAAATCGGTATCGTAAACGGATGTGCCGCCCGCCTCTGCGCCGTATATCCAAAGTCCTTTTTCTTTCAAGTCATCGATAACGGACGCAAGATTCGGCACCTTTGCTATGGCAAGATGCTCAACGGCGCCGGCACTCGATTTTGAGACCGTTTGCGTGATGCCCGCGCTTCTGCGTTTCGGAATGATCAGCCCGTGCGCTCCGGCGCCCTCGGCACAGCGTATGAGCGCGCCGAGATTATGCGGATCGACGATGCCGTCGGCTATGACCACAAGAGGCATTTCGCCTCTTTCTTTTGCGATATTCAGAATATCATCGACACCGACGTATTCCTTTGCCGCAGCCAAAGCGACGATGCCCTGATGCGCGCTCGTTTCGGCAAGAGTGTCAAGCTTGCTTTTTTCACATTCCAAAACGGGTATCTTTCTTTGGATGCTCTCTGCGACCAACACCGTGATAGATCCTTCTCTTTCGCCTTTCTGAACGAAAATTTTATCTATCGATCTGCCGCTTTTCAAAAGTTCTCTTACGGCATTTCTGCCGACGACGATCCCGCTTGCTTCTTCGCTTTCATCATTATCGTTCGAAAATTCGAGCGGTGGTCTTTTTGCGGGAGCATTGCCTTTTTTCTTAAAATCTTCGCCGAATCGGCGTTTTGAGTCAAATTTTTCGTTTTGACGACCGTTTTTGTATTGGTTTTTTTCCATCTTCGAAGACCTTTTGTTAAAATCAGCTGTTTTTCGTCATAATACGCTTATTATATCTATATTGTAACATACAGAAACTGATTTGTATATATTATTTTGAAAAAATTGCCCGTTAAAAACAAAAAAATACTCCGCTGAGCGGAGTATTTTCGTTTGTCAGTATTTTTTTGAAATTACTGATTTTTCATTGCTGCATAACATTCACTGCAGTAAACCGGTCTGTCGTCACTGGGCTGGAAAGGAACTTTCGCTTCTTTGCCGCAGTTAGCACAAGTAGTGGTGAAAAGTTCTCTGGGAGCTCTTGCAGCATTCTTTCTTGCATCGCGGCAGGCTTTGCATCTCTGAGGTTCGTTCTGGAAGCCTCTTTCAGCATAGAATTCCTGTTCGCCGGCAGTAAAGATAAATTCTTCGCCACAGTCTTTGCACTTTAAGGTCTTGTCTGAGTACATGTGTTTTTCCTCGCTTTTTAAATATGGTAAAAATTATTGCCACAAGACGGATTTAGACCGCCACCACTGTAAAACATTGCTCTTTTTAAGCTATTGTGGGCATATATGTAAAGCTCAATCAAATTTGATCTTGCCGAGCTTTGACTTCGAACGCAAAATGGCATTATCAACGGATTTTTCGCTGATTTTCAAAATCTTTGCTATCTCTTTGTAAGAAAGGCCGTCGACATAGAGCTTGAAAGCTTTCGCTTCAAGGGGAGAAAAACTTTCGCCGATCTTGGATAAAACCGTTTTGAAAGCCTCTTTATCAATGACGAGATTTTCGGGATTCGACATATCGTCTGCGGCAATTTCGCAAACGTCGCAATCGTCGCTTGAAACGAGCGACATATCGAGCATATCGCTTGAACTTTTGCGTATGCAGGAAATAATGCGGTTTCTTATGCAGACCTTGGCATAGGCGCCGAAAGAAACGCCCATATCGAACTTAAAAGAGTTCGCCGCGTCGAAAAGCGCTATGAGCGCCTCTTGGGCGACGTCGTCGCCGTCAAGCTTTTGCGCTTTGCCCAAAAAATGCGAAACGGCGGAACGAATAAGCGGAAGATAAATGCGCAATAATTCGGCAAAAGCATCATTAGAACCGTTTTTAATTGCCAAGATCAACGATGCGGTGTTGTCATTTTGTGATGCCATCTTCCAAAAAAATATCACTTTCCGAATTTTTCGATACTGATATATATTATTATTATATCAATAAAATTACGATTGTCAATAGATTAAATGTAATTTTTTTGGCAAAATGACCGTTTTTGTTCATATTTTGTTGAATTTTTACTTGATTTTCAACAAAAATTGAAAAATAGATCTCAGTTTTTATCATTTTTTTCAAATAAGACTTGAATTTTTTCCAAGTTAGTGTTATTATAATGAAACGGTGCATATTGATTATTGCACAATGACGTTTATGCTTATAACATTGCATATTCGGATGCCCCACTCGGCATCATTGACTGTATAAAGGGAGGTGAGTTTTGTGCCGAACATCAAATCAGCTAAAAAGCGCGTGAAAGTTATCGCTTCCAAGACACTTCAAAATAAGGTGGTTAAAACCGCTTTGAAGACCAAAATGAAGAAGTATGAAGCTGCTATTGCGGCCGGTGATAAAGAACTTTGCGCTGCAACCTATAAGGATGCAGTCAAGGCTATCGACCAGGCAGTTGCTAAGGGTATCCTTCACAAGAACAACGCAGCAAGAAAAAAGAGCCGTTTTACTCTTATGCTCAACAAGCTCGCGTAAAACGCTCACAAAAGGCAACCTCGCAGAGGTTTATTCGGCTTTTTAAAGGGAGGGATATAATATGGCAGAAGTTCGCGTCAAAGAGAACGAAACACTTGACAGTGCTCTTCGCAGATTCAAAAGACAGTGCGCAAGAAGCGGCGTTTTGGCAGAAGTTCGCAAGAGAGAACACTATGAAAAACCCAGCGTAAAGCGCAAAAAGAAATCCGAAGCAGCAAGAAAACGCAAATTCAAATCATAACTTCGCATTTTTGCGAGGAAGTTTTTACTTCCTCGCTTTTTTGTTTGCTTTTTCAAGAAATTTCGGCTTAACAATTGTCTTTTTTCACACTATATGATAAAATAGATAAAAACTCGGCAGAAAGGTGTGATCTGTTTGAAAAAAGAATATATCGAAATAGGTCGCATCGGCCGTTCGCACGGCGTCTTGGGCGAGTTCCGTTTGGAGTGCTTCTGCGACGACGCGAATATGCTCTCAAACGTAAAGACCGTCTTTTCGGATGAATGCGGCGGCGTTTTTTCAAAGGTGCAAAAGATCCGCGGCAGCGGAAAATTTGCATTTGTAAAGCTCGAAAACATAAATTCGCCGGAAGAGGCAAAAAAATACGTGAACAGATCTCTTTTCGCAAAAAGAGAAGAAATAAATATCAAAGACGGCAAATTCTTTATCTGCGAGCTTTTGGGACTTGACGTTGTCGATATCGACACAAATAAAAAACTCGGAACGCTCACCGAGGTGCTCGATTCAAAAGCAGGTCAGATCTTTTCGGTCAAGACCGAAGGGGGGGACGTGCTCGTGCCGAACGTTCCCGAATTCGTTAAAAAGATCGATTCCGAAACGAATATTCTCATAAAGCCCATCGGCGGAATGTTTGATATGGAGGATCTATGAGATTTGACATAATGACTCTTTTCCCCGATCTTGTTGACACGGTGCTTTCGGAGAGCATCATCGGTCGGGCTCAAAAGCAGAATTTTATAGAAATAAAGACACACAACATACGCGACTATGCCAACAACAAGCACAACAAGGTCGATGACACTCCGTACGGAGGCGGCTTCGGTATGCTTATGGCGGCGCCTCCCATTTGTGACTGTTATGACGCGATAATCAAAGACAGCCCCGATATCACGTCGCGGCGCACGGTGTATTTAAGCCCGCGCGGATGCCGTTTCGATCAGAAAAAAGCGGCGGAGCTTTCAAAATACGATCAGTTAATACTTCTTTGCGGACACTATGAGGGCGTTGACCAGAGGGCGATAGATCTTATCGTCGATGAAGAGATATCCATCGGCGACTTCGTTTTGACGGGCGGCGAAATTCCCGCCTGCATCGTGGTCGATGCGGTGTCGCGTCTGTGCGACGGCGTGCTTTCTGACAGCGAATGTTATAAAAAAGAATCTTTCGGCGAAAACGGACTTCTGGAATTTCCTCAATATACCCGTCCATTTGAATACAAGGACTTGAAAGTACCGGAGGTCTTATTGAGCGGACATCACGAAAACATCGATAAGTGGCGGGAGGGTGAATCTTTAAAGATCACAAAGCAAAACCGCCCCGATCTTTTGGAGAAAAATGATGAAAAAGACTGAAAACAGAGCCGCAAAAACGGTCTTTGTAATGATTTTCGCAATGGTTTTGTCAAAAGGACTCGGCCTTGTGAGAAATATGCTTATGACCGCCAAATACGGCATAGGATATGAAGCCGATGCGTTCAACACCGCATCTCATATTCCGCTGCAATTTTTCGAGCTTCTTTTCGGTGCGGCGATCTTGGGCTGCTTCATTCCGATCTACAACGAATTCGACAAAGAAAAAGACCGAAAAAGCGCGGATAAATTCGCAGGTCTTTTCTTCAATTTCATAATTTTGCTCTCGTCACTTTTGGCGGTGGTCGGAATTTTTCTTGCTCCGACACTTGTCAATTTCGTGGCAAAAGACCTTGATGCCGAAACGAAGATACTTGCGATAAAGCTTTTGCGCATCATGTTCCCGATGATAATTTTCACCGGATCTGCCTATACTTTGATAGGCGTTTTGCAGTCAAAGGGAAAGTTTATTCTTCCCTCTTTGGTGAGTTCCATATCGAATCTCGGCGTAATAATATATTTTATTTTCATCGACGATCTGCTCGGTAAGCGCGCCGTTTACGGACTTGCCGTTGCATATCTTATCTCCTGGGCAACTCAACTTTTAACGATGCTCATTCCCCTTTATAAAAGCGGTTTCAGATTTCATTTGGATTTCAAATTTTCAGATCCTGCGCTCATTCGCGCACTCAAAATGTCGCCGAAGGTCGTTATCGGCTCATGGCTCACCCCCATATCGGGTCTTGTCGGCATACGCTTTGCCTCGATGCTCGACGGCGGCGCCGTGACGGTCTTTACAAATGCCAACAACACCTATACCATCATCGTCGGAATTCTGACATACGGCGTTTGCAACTTCATTTTCCCGAAGCTTGCCCGTTTTGATGCGCAAAACCGTTCTTCGGATTTTGCCGAATCGGTGCGCGACGGCATCGTATCTCTTTTTTACATCGTGATACCTGTCATGGCGGCAACGCTGCTCTTATCCGATGAGATCATAAGCGTGCTTTATTTAAGAGGCGCCTTTGATAAATCGGCGGCAATGCAGACGTCGCTCGCGCTCAAATTTATGGGTATCGGTATGCCGGCGTTTTGCTTAATAGAACTCTTTTCAAGAGTTATGTATGCAAAGAAAAAGCCGAATTGTTCAATGTATTCGGCGCTCGTCGGATCAGCCGCCAACATTATTTCCACCTTTGTTCTGGTGAAATTCACAAATCTCGGCATCGCCGCCGTAACGCTCGGCAACGCGATAGGTCAGATAGCCGCGGCAACGATGCTCGCATTCTTTGTGTTCAAATCATCCGATATTTTGTCAAAAGATCTGTTCGTGCGCCTTTTCAAGGTGCTTATCTGTTCCGCTGCCTGCGCCGCATCTGTTTTTGCGGCAAAGTGCATTCTGAATATCGACACGTTCAGCGCGGGCTTTATCAAAAGCATCTTATCGGCGGCGGTGTGCTTCATCGTCGGCGCTGTCGTATATTTGCTTCTTTGCAAAGTCTTCGGCTTGAAATTCGACTTGAAGGGAGATGAAAACTGATTTGTCAGCAGTACGTTCAAAAGGCAAAGCCTATCAAAAAATGCTTGACGGCAGTTTCTTTGTAAGGCTTATCAGAAAAATCACATACTTCATTTCAAATGCCGTAAAGAACAGCATTATCGGACGGTTTTTAATATCGTACGACGAAAGTCTTGACGGTCTGAAAGGAAAGATCGGCAAAAAATTTTTTGAAAGATCGAACCTTTCAAACAAGATAAAAAAAATCAAAAGCCATACGGCAAGACTGTTTGAAAACAGCATTATCGAGAATTTGCTCAAAAAGATCGCGGATGTGTTTTTGCATCTTTCCGTGCGCTCATACGGCGTAGGCGGCTTGACTTTCGGCATTTATTGCATATCGACCTATATGCTCAAAACCTTTGTGCATCTGAATATCACGTCAAGCTCTATGCACCTCTACGTCGGCGCAGGTATCTCATTTATCTCGCTGATACTCATTTTCTGCAAAAAGTCGATTTCCCTTATGCTCTCCGAAAGTTCCATTATGAGTTTTCTGCTTGTCAGGGTCTTCGGAATAAGAGATTACGACCTGCGCTCAAAGAGTGAGGCGCTTCATAAAAACACCGCCTCCTGCATTGTGGGAATGCTCTTGGGATTTTTATCGTTTGCAATTTCTCCGCTTTTGATATGCGCCGCGATATTCATACCCGTCGCCGCGGCGATGATATTGTCTTCGCCCGAATTCGGCGTTATGATGCTGTTCTTCGCCGTGCCTTTTCTTAACACGATGATGCTTGTCGGCTTCATTTTGTTCGTGGCTTTCTCATATTTTCTGAAACTGATACGCGGCAAAAGGACGATAAAGTTTTACCCTCTCGACCTTATGGTACTTCTCTTCGCGGCATTCATAATCTGCGCAGGCATTTTCTCGATAGACCCCCAAAGCAGTCCGAAAGTAATGCTTGTCATGCTCGCGTTCGTTATGAGTTACTTTTTGGTATCGAATCTCATCACCACTTCTCTTTGGTGCCGCAGATGTATAGGCGCCATGATATTCGGCACTTTCATCGTTTCGGCATACGGAATATATCAATATTTTACCGGCTCTGCCGCAACGACCTGGCAGGATACCTCGATGTTTTCGGATATCACGGGACGAGTCGTTTCGTTCTTTGAAAACCCCAACGTCCTCGGCGAATTTTTGATATTGACCATTCCCTTTTTGCTCACCGCGTCTTTCGGAGCAAAAAAGTTCACGTCTAAAATGTTTTTGTTCATGATGCTCATATCAAGCGGTATATGTCTGATATTCACCTGGTCGCGCGGCGCCTGGCTCGGATTTATATTCGCAATGATCATCTTTTTCATGCTCTATAATCGCCTGACTCTGATATTGCTCGTTTCGGGTGCCATAACCTCTCCTATCTGGTTCTTCTTATTGCCTTCGTCGATAATCAACCGTTTTTCGAGCATAGGCAATATCACCGACACCTCGACCGCATACAGAGTGAATATCTGGAAAGGCACGCTTTCGATGATAAAAGAGCATTTCGGCGCCGGTGTGGGACTCGGCATCGACTCTTTTCAAAAGATATATCCGGCATATTCCCTCCCCGCTATCGAAAACGCACCGCACGCGCACAACCTCTATTTGGAGCTTACCGCGGAAATGGGAATTTTAGGGCTTATCGCCCTCTTGGTATGCATCATATTATTCGTAAAATGCGCCTTGTCGCTGACGGCAAACGAAAAAACCGCCCCCGCTCACAGAAACTACGCGATAGCAGGTGTTTGCGGAGTTGCGGCGATCTTATTGCAGGGCGCGACCGATTACGTCTGGTATAATTACCGTCTGTTTTTGATGTTCTGGCTGATAATCGGCATAACGAGTGCCGTAACAAGATGTTCGAGGATCGAAGACGCAAAAGACGAATACAGTCTTTATGAGTAATAAAAAGGCGGCTTCATATGCCGATACCCATTCCGAAAAAAAGAAAGGAAGCTTTCGCCGTGCGTGAAAGCAATGGTCACAAATATGAAAGAAAACAAAAAAGCAAAATTCAATATCATTGATGCGCTTTTCATTCTCATCGTTTTGGCGGTGATCGCAGGCGCGGTCTATTTCTTCTTTTTCCGCCAAAGCGCAAACGGCGCAGGCAGTGAAAAAACGGCTATCGTATATACCGTCGAAGCAAGAGAGGTCGATTCGGACGTCAAGATCGCAATAAATGCGGGCGACGCCGTTGTCGACAGTTTCTCGCTCAAAACGATAGGATACGTAAAAGAAGTCAAGACAGAAGAAAGCCGCTATACCGGAACGGATAAAACGACCGGTCAAAAGGTCATCTCGGTCGATCCGACTATGCAGACGGTGGTGATCACGGTCGAAGCCGATGCCGATGCCGAAAACGGATATTATGAAGTCGGCGGATACAGAATAGGCGTCGGAGAGCAGATAAACCTTCGTATGAAGGGCTTTAACGGAATCGGCTATTGCACGGCACTTTGGGAGGAATGATCATGAATAATCAAAATAACGCAAAAAAGAAAAAACTTCCCTTCAACGTCATAGATATTCTTATCGTACTCATCATAATCGCTTTGGGCTTCGGCGCCATAGCGCGCACAAAGCTCCGCTCAAGCACCGCCGATGCTCAAAACGTCAAGGCAGTCATCACTTTCAAAATGAGTGACGTATCAAAAGAATCGGCTGACAAGATAAAAGTCGGCACCGTGCTTTATCAGAACACCGACAGCCGCCTTATCGGCACGGTCATTTCCGCCGATGAGCCCGTGCTTTATGAAGAATATATCGAGGGCGAAGACGGAAAACTCGTTTTGTCGACCTATAACGGCGAAGACGAAAATGCCGATGCGATACAAAACGCACGATATTCAAAGACCTTTGCCGTTGAATGCTACGGCTCCGATACCGCAGGCGCTTATTCGATAGGCGGAGTTCGCTACGTCGCACCGAACGCGCTGCTCGATCTTATCTCACTTGATTCGGAATTCTCGGCAACGATACTTTCTATCGAAATCAAAAACTGAACAAAAATAAATCCGCCATTTGGCGGATTTATTTTTGTCTATTTCTTTTCAAATATCGCCTTTGTGCCGTCGGATGTGATAAGCACCCTGTCGCCGGAGGCGATATTTTTTGACAGCATCTCGTTGGCAAATGTATCTTCAACGCAACGTACGATAGCGCGTTTGAGAGGTCTTGCGCCGTAAACGGCATCAAAGCCCTCCTTGGCGACAAAATCTATGAGCTTGTCGTCGAATGTTGCAAAAACGCCCGTATTGTTTATTCTTTCGATGCTCTCTTTCAGAAGCAGCGCGGCTATCTTCTTTATTTCATCTTCAGAAAGCTTTGAAAATACGATTATCTCGTCGATGCGGTTCAAAAACTCGGGACGGAAAGTTTCTTTAAGCCTGTCGGTGACGCTTCGGCGCATATCGTCATCTTGCTTTGCCGCAGAATTATCGGCATTCGCAAAGCCCAAGGTCTTGGGAGAAACGATATCTCCTGCGCCGACGTTTGACGTCATTATTATCACGGCGTTTTTGAAATCGACGTGTCTGCCCTCGGAATCGGTGAGCATACCGTCGTCAAGTATTTGAAGCATTATGTTGAAGACGTCGGGATGCGCCTTTT
>JAGAFQ010000014.1 GCA_017612495.1 Clostridia bacterium | reverse complement strand
TGATATTCTTTTTATGTATAATGATAAATGAACACAAGGACGCAGCAATGCGTCGATCATCAGAGAGTTAAAAAAATGAAAAAGAACATTGTCAAGATCGTATCGATCTTGCTGCTTGCGACATTGCTCTTTGGCTTTGCCGCGTGCAGAAACGAAAAAGAAGACACCCCCGCATCGAGCAGCGACGTGCCCGCATCGAGCAACACTCCCGCAACGAGTGAAACCCCTGCAACGAGCCAAACACCTGCATCGAGCAGCGAAGTTGTCATCGACAAGATCGTTTACGGTCAAAAAACACCTGAAAAGCTGGGAAGAAAAGTGAGAATCACATGCATCGGCGACAGTTTGACATACGGCGCCAAATCGACAAATCCCGCAACAAAATCATATCCCGTTAAATTGGGCGAAATGCTCGGTGGCGACTACGTTGTCACGAACTGCGGCAAGAGCAGCGCATATGCTTATTATCTTGCTCACGCGGCAGGCTCATACATTTACGATACGCAAATGGAAAATGCGCTTGAATCAAATCCCGATATCGTCATCGTCATGCTCGGCACGAACGATGCAAACCCGTATAACAAGTTCGGCTCATGGCAGGATACCCGTCTTGAGGGTTATATTGCCGGCATGGATAAGATCATCGGTGCTATGAGAGATCTCGAATCGAAACCCGATATCTATATCTGCACGTCCCCCTGGATACAGGATCGCTCTACAATGCCGGGCTTTGAAAAAAGCCTTGACGAGCTCATTCCGATACAGAAGAAATATGCGGCAGACCGCGGATATAAGCTTATTGACGTATATACGCAGACGGTCGGCAAGGATTCATGGTATGCCGAGGGCTTGCATTTCAATGACGTCGGATATGAAGAAATAGCAAAAATAATTTATAACGGCATCGATAAATAATTAAGAAAAGGAAAAAGAAAACAATGAAAAATTACGGCAAAAAGATCATTTCACTCGTTTTAAGTGCAATTATGCTTTTCGGTGTTATTGTTTTTTCTCCTGTTAAAACAGAAGCGGCAACGACCTGGAAATTGACAGACGGTGTTCTGACGATTTCCGGTACCGGCGCCATGTCTTCTTACACCGCAGGCCTTGCACCCTGGGGCGAAAACCCAAAGGCAATTACCTCGGTTGTGATTTCCGAGGGCGTGACCTCGATAGGCGCTTATGCCTTTTCTCTCTGCCCCAATCTTAAATCGGTAACTATCGCTTCAAGCGTGGTTTCGATCGGAAACGGCGCTTTCTCGCACTGTGAAGCATTAGAAAGCATAGAGATCCCCAACGGCGTCACATCGATCGGCAAATGCGCTTTCTACGGCTGCACTTCTTTGCAGACGGTGAATATTCCTGAAAGTGTCAGAACTATCGGAAGCGAAGCTTTCAACTACTGCGGCAACTTAACGAGCGCCGTATATGCCGGCTTGCCTTACACTTGGGGTCAAACCACGGTTTCGGCGGGCAATGAGTATCTCATAAACGCATTGGAATATGATCCGTTATACAGCGCAGGCGATGCCAACGGTGACGGCAAAATAAACGGCCTTGACGTTATAAGGATCAAAAATTACCTTGCAAATTATGATTATTCGAGCAACACATCGACATACGACATCAAGGGCGGTGCCGATATGAATAATGACGGCAAAATAAACGGCCTTGACGTAATCAGACTCAAAAACTATCTTGCAAATCTCGACTATAACGATCCTTCAACAATAATTTCAATTCCTCCCAAGACTCCCGTTACTCCCGTCGCTATCGACTATGTTCCGAGAACCATTGACTCTTTGGGCAGACAAGTCAGAGTCACATGCGTCG
Organism: Clostridia bacterium; assembly: GCA_017612495.1. Classification (GTDB taxonomy): domain Bacteria; phylum Bacillota; class Clostridia; order Oscillospirales; family CAG-272; genus RGIG8399. The sequence continues at coordinate 8,788 of JAGAFQ010000014.1, read as the reverse complement.
GCGACAGCTTAACATACGGTGATGAATCGAGTGACAATACCACAAAATCATATCCTGCGCGTTTGGGCGCAATGCTCGGCGACGATTATCGCGTTGTGAACGTCGGCGTTAAAGGCTCGTTTGCAACACTCAATTCTTCATCTCCATCGTCATATTATTATACAAACGCCATGCAGACGGCGCTTTTGACGAACCCCGATATCTTGATCGTTATGTTCGGTACAAACGACGCTAACCCCTATAACACGGCAGTATCGTCCAATACCGCAATGGCAGACAGACTTAACGGCTATATTAACGGTATGAATACGATCATCGGTGCATTTGATGCAACGAGAATGAACCCCGAGGTTTATATCGGCATCTCTCCCTGGATCGAAAACAGAAGCACGATGGCGGGCTTTGAAGACAATCTTAATTATCTTGTAAACTATCAGCGCAGCTATGCCGAAAATAAAGGATATGAATATATCGAATGCTACGGCATTACCCAGGGTCACGAAGATTATTATGCCGATGGACTTCACTTAACCGACGACGGCTATTATGAAATCGCAAAGGCATTCTATAATAAGATTTTCGGCTCACTCGCAAACATCAAGGTCGGCGCAAACGATCTTAAAAACTATAAGATCGTAGTGGCAAACGGCGATTTGCACGGCGCTAATGCGGCGCTTATGCTCAATCAGTTCTTGGCTGAAAAATGCGGTTACATTTTGCCCGTCATAGCAGACACGGCGGCAGTCGGAGCATACGAGGTGCGCCTCGGCAAGAATTCGAGAAACACCGCGATAAATTCCGCCGACGTTTCGTTCACCGTCACCGATTCGGGCAGAAAGCTCAACATCATAAGCGGCAGGTCCGAAACATCCGTTTCCGCCGTCTTGCTGTTCATCGAAACGTATCTTGACAACGCAAACGCCGAAACCGTCATTCCCTCGTCACTTTCGGTAACGAAGAGAAGTGCGCTCCTTTCACGCACCGATACGGTAAAGATCGCGTGCGTCGGCGACAGTTTGACTGCCGGCACGGGCGCTACGCAATCAACACAGTCATATCCCGCAAGACTTGATGCAAAACTCCCTTCTAATTTCGTTGTCACCAACTACGGTGTCGGAGGTACCACGATGACCAACGACGTCGATGAAACGTATAACACCGCTCACTATCTGTCATATACGAAAACGGCGACTTACACGCAGAGCAAGAACTCAAACCCCGATATCGTTATCATGATGTTCGGCGCAAACGACAGCGTACCGCTCGTCTGTGGCAGAATACCCGCATCCCAGCGCGCACCGCGCTTCCTTACTTCCGCGCACGACAATATCACGTCGTATAAGACGCTCGCATCGAGCCCCGACGTCTTCCTCTGCACGCCCGTTCAGATCTCAAAGATCGAGTCGCAGGCAAACAGAAAGACCAATATGAAAGATATCTATCTGCCGCTTGTCAAGCAGGCGGCAAAGGCCGAAAACGTTCCGCTCTTCGACGTGTTCGCAAACACGATGGATATTGACGATCTTTACAGCGACGGAGTTCATCTTACGGCAGTCGGCTATGATTATCTTGCCGGAGTTATGCTCCAAAACCTCGTTTCTTATTACGGGTTCAACTGATATTCAAAAAACTGTGAAAACGGCACTGAAAAGTGCCGTTTTTTTATTGAAATCGCAAAACATATTTGATATAATGTATATGTATAAGTATGTTTTTCGGGAGGCGATGGGTACGACGACGGATAAATTGACGGAAAACATCAGAAATTCGCAATATGACGGGGCGTTTTCGATACTTTATTCGGATGTTCCGAGGCAAAGAGAAAGATATGTGCGCCTTGCCGAAGACTATAAGAAGATTTATTCGGGCAGCGCCGAATATCTGTTTTCGTCTCCGGGCAGATGCGAGATAGGCGGCAACCACACCGACCACCAAAACGGCAGAGCCATTGCCGCGACGGTCAGCCGCGATATCATCGCCTGTGTCGGCAGATCGACCCTCGACACCATACGCGTCAAGTCGGAGGGGTATTCCGAAAACGTTATCGACATAACCGAACTCGACGTCATCGAGAGTGAAAAATTCACGTCTAACGCGCTCATTCGCGGCATCTGCGCCGAAATGAAAAAGCGCGGATACAATATAGGCGGCTTTTGCGCCGTCACCGTATCGGATGTTCCGAAAGGCTCGGGACTTTCATCTTCTGCCGCATTCGAGGTGCTTATAGCGACCATCATAAACAAGTGCTATAACGCATCGAAGATACCGCCGATCGAGATAGCGAAAATTTGCAGAGCAGCCGAGACAGGATTTTTCGGCAAGCCGTGCGGGCTTCTCGATATGACGGCGATATCGGTAGGCGGCGAGGTTTTTATGGACTTTGAAGATCCGAACGAGCCGAGAGCGGAAAGAGCGAATTTCGATTTTGCCCAAACGGGATATTCGCTTTATACGGTGCATACGGGGGCAAATCACGCAGGACTTTCGGCGGATTATGCGTCGATACCCGAAGAATGTCTTGCGGTGTGCCGCGTGCTTTCAAAGGAAAAACTGCGCGAGGTATCGAGAGAAGAACTTATTTCAAATATCGCAAAAATAAGAAAGGCGGCGGGCGACAGAGCGTTCTTGCGCGCGCTTCACGTCATAAATGAAAACGAGCGTGTGAAAAAGCAGAAAGCTGCGCTCGAATGCGGAGATTTTGAGACGTTTTTGAAGCTCGTTTCGGAATCGGGCACGTCGTCTTACGAGCTTTTGCAAAACGCATATTCGATATCCGATCCCAAAGAACAGTCCATTCCGACGGCTCTTGCCATAGCAAAGCAAATACTCGTTTCCGGCGGCGTCTGCCGTGTTCACGGCGGCGGCTTTGCCGGCACGATACAGTGTTACGTGCCGAAAGAGAAAGAGAGCGAATTCATATCGAAAATGTCGGAGGTGTTCGGCAAGAATGCCGTTTTGAAAACCGAAATAAGAAATATCGGCGCCGTATGCGTCGATGATATCAAATAACGAAAGGAAACGATAAAATGGCTAAAAACGAGAATGAATCGGGAATCATCTTTCGCAAAAAATTCGGCGGTTACAACCGCGACGACGTAAACTCCTACATAAGTTCGATGAACGCAAACTTTTCAAGCCTTGAAGAGTCATACAAGTCTATGATAAACCAGCTCAAAGCCGAGTGCGACAGACTCGAAAAAGAGTGCCTCGAGGCAAAAGAAGAAAAGGCTTCTTTTGAAAACGACAACATAGACTTAAAAGCAAAGGTCGAAGCGCTTACCGCTCAAAACGATGAGCTTGCCGAAAAGATCGCGCAAAAGGACGAGCAGCTGACCGCTCTTTCGCGCGAAAAGAGATCGTTTATTCAGAGATTCGAGGAGCTTCGCACGAAGGTCGCCGATTTCTCGGCACGTTCTGCGCGCGCGTCTGCCGACTTTGTTTCAAAAGCACAAGAGGTATCTGACGGTCAGACAAACCCAAAAGAAGACAACGCGAAGATCGGCGGCATCAGCCGTGATTTTGCCAAGATAGCCGGCTCGGGTCTCACCCCTGCCGAAAAAGCGCGTTTTTTCGATAAGTTCTGCCTCAAATTCCGCGAGATCTTGCTCGATGCGCGTTTGTCTGCAGACCGTATCGTAAAGGAAGCGAAGGGCAAGGCGCAGAGTCTTGAAAAGGAAGCGCAAAAGGCATATTCGCGCGTAAAGGAAAAAACTCTTGACAAAATAAGCGGAGAAAACGAACTTTCGGGATTTGCGGGAGATGTCGGCGCCGATATCGATAAGGCGCTCGAAGAACTCTCAAAGATCGATTTCGGAGACGATTCGTTATGATCGAGGTCTATACCTCCGAGATAAGAAATGCGGCAAAGACGATAAAGGCGGGTGACGAGGTATTGCTTTACGGAGATGTGATCGTTGCCCGTGATGCCGTTCACAAACGGCTGTTCCCGCTGCTCGGCACCGACAAAATGCCGATAGATATAAAAGACAAGATCATTTATTACGGCGGACCGACGCCGAAAAAGGGCGATATGCCGGCGGGCGCATTCGGCCCGACTACCTCTTCGCGCATGGATGCCTATGCCCCGGCGTTTTTGCAAAACGGACTTTGCGGTATGATAGGAAAGGGCAATCGCGCAAAGGCGGTATACGATGCCATAAAAAAATACGGCGGCATATATTTTTGCGCCGTCGGCGGAGCGGGTGCGCTTTACGCCGCATCGACCGAGCATTTGACCGAAGTGGCGTATACGTCTCTCGGCTGCGAATCCTTGAAGATCGCGAGATTAAACGGATTTTATGTGTTTTGCGGTATAGACGCGAGCGGCAGAGGCGTTTTTGAACAGCCGCTTTGAATGTGAATTTTTACATTTTGCAACAAATCGCGATATATATATAATAAAATATGTCAAAAAAACGAAGCACGTTGTTGACATTGAGGGTGCGCCGTGCTATAATTGCGATGGCAAAATGTTAAAATTAACAAAAATTTTGTGAATTATTACAGCAAATTAACATTTTTTGTCTCAAACATCAAGTACGCTAAGAAAGGTTTATTAAAATATGAATGCCGAAAGACGACAGATCATACGAGATATGCTTTTATCAAAGCCTTTTGTTTCGTTCAAGGAAATAACAGATGCTTTCCCCGACGTTTCAAGCATGACGATACGCCGTGACATAGATTTTTTCGAGAGTATCGGCGAGGTCATCAAGGTCCGCGGCGGTGCCCGTTCAATGAAGTTCATCACGACCTCGATGGAGGATGCGTTCAGCCGCCGTCTTGACGACAACACGGTGGCGAAAGAGAAGATCGCCATAAAAGCCATGGAGCTTATCGAGACCGGACGCTCGATCTTTATCGATTCCGGCACGACCATGCTCAGATTTGCAACGCTTCTGCCCGATTCGAGGATCACCGTTACCACGACGGGACCGAATATCGCTCTTGAGCTTGTCAAAAAGAGCAAGCCCATCGTCAATCTGATAGGCGGTATGGTCACGCGCGACAATATCTCGGTCACGGGCTCCCAGGCGATGAGATACATCGACGATATCAACATCGATATCGCGTTTATCGTTCCGTCGGGACTTTCCGCCAAAAACGGTTTCACAAGCGGCAACTATGCCGAGTGCGAGCTCAAACGCACGATAGTCAGAAAGGCGCGCAAGGTGATCGTCCTTATGGATACCTCAAAGCTCGACAAGAGCCTGCCCTATACTTTCTGCGGCGTGAACGAGGTCCACACGATAATCACCGATAACACTCTGCCGAGGGATATAAGCATTGCGGCAAGAGATTCCGGCGTGCGTGTCATAGTCGCGCGGTAAATAATTTGAATTTCGCGTTGCCAAAAGCAATGGAAAGATATAAACACAAAGTAATTTAATTTTTTAGGAGGATATATTATGGTTACTGCTGTTATTATGCCCAGACAAGGTCAGAGCGTAGAAAGCTGTATCATCACTGAGTGGAAGAAGAAAGTCGGCGATAAAGTTGCCGTCGGCGATGTTCTTTTCACCTATGAAACCGACAAATCTTCATTTGACGAAGTTGCCGCAGTTGAGGGCACTTTGCTCAAAGTATTTGCCGAAGAGGGCGACGACGTTCCCTGCCTTGATAACGTATGTCTTATCGGCGCAGAGGGCGACGACATTTCGGGCTTTTCCGCAGGCGCAGGCGCAGCTGCCGAGGCTCCCAAAGCCGAAGAGGCTCCCAAGGCCGAAGAAAAGGCCGAGGCTGCCGCAGACGTAAAGGCCGACGAAGCCGACACGTCAAAGGACGAAACCGTTTTCGTCTCGGGCGGAGTTTTGAAAATTTCTCCCCGTGCAAAGGCACTTGCACAGAAGACGAATGCCGATATCTTAAAGGCTGTTCCCACGGGCGCCGAGGGCAGGATCATCGAGCGCGATATCAGGAAAGTACTCGATGCAGGCTTCACCGTTTCTGCTGCCGCTCTTGAAGAATACTTCAAAGCAGGCAAGGCTCTTGACGGCACCGGCGCAAACGGAAAGGTAATGCTCTCCGATCTCACCGCCGCTCCCGCAGCACAGGCATCTGCCGCTCCCGCAGCAGCTGCTCCCGCCGCAGACTATACAGACGAAAAGATCCCCAATATCCGCAAGGTCATCGCAAAGTCGATGCACGCATCGCTTTCCGAAATGGCTCAGCTCACGCTCAACGCATCTTTCGATGCAACGAAGATGCTCGCATATCGCGCATCTTTGAAAGCAAGCGGCGAAGCTATGGGTATGGGCAAGATCACGATCAACGATATGGTGCTCTTTGCCGTTGCAAAGACTGCGCTTAACCATCGCGGAGTAAATGCTCACTACCTCGAAAAGGACGGCATCATGCGTTTCTTCAACACCGTTAACCTCGGTGTTGCGGTCGATACCGAAAGAGGACTTCTCGTTCCCACCGTCTTCGGTGCCGAAAAGATGTCGCTTTGCGACCTCGCTAAAAACACGAAGAAGATCATCGCCGACACACAGGCAGGCAGCGTAAGCCCCGATCTTCTCAAAGGCGCTTCGATCACCGTCACCAACCTCGGCTCGATGGGCGTTGAAAGCTTTACACCCGTTATCAATCCTCCTCAGACTGCGATACTCGGTGTTTGCTGCTCCACAACGAAGATAAAGACCGTCAACGGACAGAACGTATTCTATCCCGCTATGGGTCTTTCGCTCACATTCGACCACAGAGCACTTGACGGCGCTCCGGCGGCTCGCTTCTTAAAGGAACTCTGCACAAACCTTGAAAACTTTGATCTGCTCTTGGCAAAATAAGTTTTCAAAGCTTAAATATTAAAATAAAGAAAGGCGAAATCATGTACGATTTGATCATTCTCGGCGGCGGTCCTGCCGGCTACAATGCGGCTGAACGTGCGGCTCACGAAAAAATGAAGGTACTTCTTTTTGAAGGCAATGCTTTGGGCGGTGTATGTCTTAACGAGGGCTGCATCCCCACAAAGACTTTCCTCTATTCAGCAAAAATTTACGACTATGCAAAACACAGCGCTGACTACGGTGTAAACTTTGACGGCGCAAAGATCGACCACAACTTTGTCGTCGACCGTAAGAACAAAGTCAGAAGCACGCTCGTAGGCGGCATTCAGGCTACCCTTAAAAAGGCAGGCGTTGAGGTCATCTCATCTTTTGCCGCCATCAAGGGCAAGAGCGCCGAGGGCTTTACCGTTTCTGCTGACGGCAAAGATTACGATGCAAAGCAGCTTCTCATCTGCACAGGCTCTCAGGCAGCCGTTCCTCCGATACCCGGCCTTCGTGAATCCATCACCGCCGGCTTCGGTATGACGAACCACGAGATCCTCGATTTGCGCGAAGTCCCCAAGAAGCTCGTCGTTATCGGCGGCGGCGTCATCGGCCTTGAAATGGCTTCATATTTCAATTCGATCGGCTCAAAAGTGACCGTTATCGAAATGATGGACCACATCGGCGGACCTACCGACGGTGAAATTTCAAAGATCCTCTATAAGAACTACCTCAAAAAAGGCGTTGAGTTCAAGCTCGGCGCAAAGGTCGTTTCGGTCAACAAGAACAGCGTAAGCTACGAGCTTGACGGCAAGACCGAAGAAGCTCCTGCCGACAAAGTGCTTATTTCCATCGGCCGCCGTGCGAATACCGCGAACATCGGCCTTGAAAGCATCGGCGTTTTGACCGAGCGCGGCGCTATCGTCACCGACGATTTCGGCAGAACGAACGTACCCGGCGTATGGGCTGCGGGCGACGTCAACGGCAAATCGATGCTCGCTCACACCGCATACCGCGAGGGTGAGGTCTGCGTCAACAATATGTGCGGCAAAAAGGATCGCATCTATTACAATGCCATCCCCTCCGTCATCTACACCAATCCCGAAGTCGGTGCCGTCGGTGAGACTACCGAAAGCGTCAAGGCAAAGGGAATCGATGCGGAAGTACATTCATTCACTCTTAAATACAGCGGCAGATACATTGCCGAAAACGAGGGCGGCGACGGTATTCTTAAGATCATCGTCGATAAGAAGCACAAAAACATCCTCGGCGTTCATATGATCGGCACATACGCATCTGAAATGATCTACGGTGCGGCTATGATGGTCGGCAGCGAAATGCGTCCCGAAGACGTTCAGAAATTCGTCTTCCCGCATCCTACCGTCTGCGAAGTACTTCGTGAAGGAGTATTCATGATATGACCGTATCCAAAAAAACAGCAGTAACTATCGCCCTTGTCATCATTGCCGCAGCAGTTATCGCAATTCTTGTGTCATCGACAATGGTTACCGTACCCACGGGCCATACGGGCGTTGTCGTAACGTTCGGTCACGTTGAGGATTATGTTTTGGATGAGGGCGTTCATTTCAAGCTTCCCTGGCAGACCGTGACCAAAATGGATAACCGCGCTCAAAAAGAAACGCTGACTTTCCAGGCGTTTTCAAGCGATATCCAGCAGGTCGACGTCATTTGTTCGGTGAACTTTTCAGTTGACAGAGAAACGTCGCAAAACCTCTATCGCAACGTCGGTGTAGACTACTACGGCACCGTTATGGAGCCGCGTGTTTACGAAAGCGTCAAATCGGTATTTGCGAGATATTCAGCCGAAAATCTTGTCGGAAAACGCAACGTGCTTTCCGACGAGGTCATGTCGGTGCTTTCTCCCGAAATGAAGCAATACGGCATCGAGATAATCAACATTTCGATCGAAGACATTGATTTTTCAGACGTATTCACCAATGCGGTCGAGTCAAAGCAGGTCGCCGAACAGTCAAAGCTTCAGGCTCAAATAGAGCAGG
>JAGAFQ010000013.1 GCA_017612495.1 Clostridia bacterium | reverse complement strand
TCTTGATAATTCCGCGCGGAGCGCGCACCTCTGAATACGGCGAAGCCGTATATCATGCAGCCGCATCGCGGCTGTATATCATACTGCAAAGCAGTATATCATACGGCGCCGCAAGGCGTCCGTATATCATTGAAAAGCGGCGTCACCGCCGCTTTTCCCTCTTGCTCCAGCTTAAGCAGCCGCATTTTTCGCAGTAAAGCAGCCGGTCGCCGTTGTGCTGCGGCGCAAGGATTATCTTGTACCACTTGCTTCTGAACGCGTTTCCGCATACGCGGCAGATATAATTCTTCCGCGCCATTATCATCCCCGCCGCCGCGCACACGGCGACGACGAACGCCGCGCCGCCTATCGCCGCGCATAACAGACCGGTATCCAAAAGCCGTCACCTCCCGCATAAGCGCGGCTTTCCTGCGCGCTTTTTTGCCCTTTACTATATTGTATTCGCGCATCATGACGTATGATTTTGCAAAAAAACAAAAAAAGACTTGACACGGCGGTCAAGTAATGTTATAATACCATTTGCTCAAAACGAGCGCAAACAATATCTGGGTGTGGCGCAGTTTGGTAGCGCGCTACCTTGGGGTGGTAGAGGCCGCTGGTTCAAGTCCAGTCACTCAGACCAAGAAAACGGAGATTGCAAAATCTTCGTTTTTCTTTGTTTTTCTCGCATTTTTTAGCTTTTTCTCGCTTTTTTGCGTGTGCCGGACCACACTTTTCCGGGCGAATTTTTCGCAAAATTCTGCACCGATCTTGCCACAAAACGGGGGTGGTGCAAAATCGGTGCAAACGAAACCAAAAAAAGTTTTTCGGGAGAGTAGAGGCCGCGAGTCCCGATTAAATTTTCGCATAACAGGCGAGCCGTTGCAAAATGAAATATTCGACAAGCAAGAAGGAGCAAAAAATGTCAAGTATTACCAAAAAAGCCAACGGCAGCTATGTTGTTCGGGTTTCCACGGGCAAAGACTACAAAGGTAAATACACGTCGGTTTCTAAAGTTTTTCGGCCGTCAAAACCGAACCTTAGTTACGCATCTCTTCAGCGCGAGCTTAATATGTTCAGAGAAAACCTCGAATTGCAAGTGCAGAACGGAGATATCACATCCCCGAATTCTGTACCGAAAGACCACAGAAGGACTTTGTTTGAAGATTTTTGCAAAATCTTTTTAGAAATCAAAAAGACCGAAATTTCCCCCGCCACGCATGCGTTCTACGCTAAAATCATCGAGCAGCATCTCATCCCGACCTATGGAAAAATGCACATGGACGAGTTCAGGATACGGCACGTACAGGATTTTATCCAATTCATCGTGAGTAAAAGGCGCGAGGATTTTCACGGATTGGGGCAGCCTGTCGCCACATCAACGGTAAAACGTTACACAACAGTCTTTCGCTCTATATTATCGCTCGCTTATAAAATGGAGTATATGGACATTGATATAAGTTGCTCGCGACGTCTCGTATTCCCTCAGGAACAGCGCAAGGAAGTGGAAGTATATAACGAAGCGGAAGTCAGGCAGATCCTGTCGGCGCTTCTTGAAGAACCTATATATATTCGTGCGCTGATAGAGGTTGCTTTTTTTACCGGCTGTCGCCGTGGTGAGATCGTAGGGCTCAAGTGGGATGACATCGACTTCGAGAACCACCGTCTGTACGTCCGTCGGAGCATTTATAAGCTTCACGGCGAAAAAGCCAAGGAAAAGCCGCCCAAGACAAAAAGCAGTTTGCGGAATATGGTGATACCACAGCGATTGATAGATACGCTGAAGGAATATAAAGATTATCAAAATAAATATATTGCGATGATGGGAAACGGCTGGAACGCCTTGAATTATGTGTTCACCGAGATCGACGGTCACGTTATGAACCCGCAGACGCCTACAAAGCAATTTGACCATTTTCTTAAACGTCACGATATCCGCCATCTCAAATTCCACGGGCTCAGGCACACGAGCGCCACTATGCTGCTTGCAAACGGATGTGATATCAAGACCGTGTCCTCCAGGCTGGGTCACAGCGATCTGGAAACTACGAACATTTACGTTCACACTATCGACGAGTCTGATAAAGGCGCTGCGGATACCTTTGACAGGATCTATACCAGCTTTACAGGGCTGTGTTAATAATCAGTGCGGGAACACCGCAGAATACGGAGATGGCGAATAACTCTATCCCCGTATTTTTATATGCGTTTCACGGTTATTCTCGGACTGTCATTCAAATAATGCGCAAGCTGCTTTTTGACGTTGGATTGCTTTTTCTCATTTTTGGAATTATATGTGGCTGTTCCGAATCTGCAGTCATACGGAGGTTCGAAAGACTCCATTGCTATGTAGTTACGGTTACCGATTTTTATGGTAGGGACTCTGCCTTCGGAGATCAACTGGCGCAGTCTGTCCTCGCCCACACCCAGTTCGCTATGCAATATCTTTAACCCGCATATCGCTTTTTCTATTGAGCGCAGGTGAAGAAACGATTCGGTCGGTTCCAGCCCAAGCATATCGTTCAGTATTACGAGAACGGTGTCTAAGTCGCACACGATCCGGTTGCCGTGCTGTTCATACGGAATAACTCCGTCGTCCATCAGTCGTATCAGCATGGTCCTGTTTATCACCGTGCCGGGATCTTTAGAACGAAAATCGTTTACTATTTGATTGACTGTTTTATTTCTCATATTTTTCCGGCGTATAATTCGCCTATCACGTTGGCCGCTTCGCGCTTTTTGCCGTCATAAGCGTGCAGGTATATGCTTGTCGTGCGTATGCTTTCGTGCCCAAGGAGATCTTTAACGGTTTCGAGGTCCACTCCGTTTGAGACCAAAAGCGATGCAAAGGTATGCCTCAATCCATGCAATGTAATGTGACGGAGATTGTGACGTGCTTCAAATTTGCCGCACAATCTGCCGACAGTATATATGCTGAGCATCGTTCCGTTACTGTTCGTGAATATATAACCTTCGTCAGATACCTGCCCGAGCTTCGCCTGCTCGCTTTTCCAATCCGATAACAGATCTTTATACTCTGCCGTAAACCAAACCTTTCTATTACTGCGTTGCGATTTGGGCGTCTTTGTCGTTTGCTTTTCGCCCTTTAATTTTACCGCGCTTTTGTTGACGTCGACGTACAACTCGTCGAAATTGATATCCGACCACCTGAGCGCAATGATCTCTGCACGGCGCATACCCGTACAAAGGCCCATTGAAAGCAGCAGACGGTTCATAAGCGGCTCGTTTTCAAGCGCCTCGATATACTGCTGTGCTTCTTCAACTGTATATATATCGCGTTCTTTGCGCTGCTTCTTCGGGTACACCGTTACGCGGTTGGCAAAAGGGTTGTTGTCTATATAGCCGCACCGGCACGCATGAGTCATGATCGAGCGGAACGTCGTTGCATAACGTTTTGCTGTCGCCGCGTCAAGTCCTTTTTTGCCGGAACCGTCTTTTCTGATAACATCATAAGCAAAGTAATCGATAAATGCCTGTAAATGCTGATGAGTTATCGCTCCCAATGCAATGTTTCCGAAAGACGGTATAATTGTGCTTTCGCATATCGCCACATAGTTACGCACCGTGTTGGGTGACATACTGCGTTCAATATATGAATAGTACTCGTCATGAATAAAATCTTCGAGTTTCATAAACTGATTACGCAATAACGCACTTTTACACGGCGCCGGAATACTTGCGCCGCTTTTTATGCTTGCTTCCAATTCTGAGACAAATTCGTTTAACTGCTTCTGGATTTCTTCTTCTGTTGAACCCGTTTCAGGAGTGAATGTAAATGCGTGCTGGTATAATTTGCCGCTTCTCATTACAGAGATCCGAATGCCATACGAGCCCCTGCTGCGTTTCCAAATGTGTGCCATGATTATATCTCCATCTTTTTTTATCACGCCATTCCGGATCAACCGCATTTCGGCGCCCGGAGTCAGGCTAAGATTTTGGCTTATCGCCATAATGCTTATGTCCGAAACGGCAAGTAGATAAAAAAAGAAAAATCGAGCACAATTAAAACAGCGCTTTTTGCACCGTGAATCTTAGCTCGACGGCATTAGAGTATATTCTATTCTATTTGC